>JAYWBH010000027.1:0-8268 GCA_043781815.1 Bryobacterales bacterium
CCAGGGCCGCTATACCGATGCCTACATGTTGAACCGCGCATCCAACGTGTTCCCGGCCATCCTGGGGCGCACCTGTGACCGGCCTTGTGAACCTGCTTGCCGACGAGGCCGTTTGGAAGAAGGCAAGCCCGTCGCCATTTGCCGATTGAAGCGTGTTGCCGCCGATAACAAGGACGACATTTCTGAACTGCTTCCCGCCATCCCAAAAGTGAAAAATGGCAAACGCATAGCCTGTATTGGTGCTGGGCCTTCCTCACTTACAGTTGCCAATGATTTAATGCCGCTGGGTTATGAAGTGGTGATGTTTGAAAAACATTCCAAGCCCGGTGGCTTAATGCGCACCAACATTCCATCGTTTCGATTGCCGGAAGGCGTGTTGGATGAAGAGGTGGGCAACATCTTGAACATGGGTGTGGACATTCGCTACAGTTCGCCAGTCGGCAGTTTGAAAGCTCTCGTCAATGATTTCGATGCTGTGTTTGTGGGTAGCGGCGCGCCTCGCGGAAAGAATCTGGATCTGCCCGGGCGCTTTGAAACGGACCGCATTCATTTGGGGATTGACTGGTTAGAATCCATCGCATTTGAACATGTCGATACGATTGGTGAAAAGGTCTTGATCATCGGCGTCGGCAACACGGCAATGGATTGCTGTCGGTCTTCACTTCGCATGGGTGGCAAGGATATCAAAGTCATGGCCCGTCGACCCCGCGCCTACTTCAAAGCCTCTCCCTGGGAGTTGGAAGATGCTGAGGAAGAGGGTGTAGAGATCCTTATCAACCACGCGCCCAAACGATTCGTCGTTGAAAACGGCAAGCTGAAAGGCATGGAGTTCGAACGCCTGGAATGGGATGCAGAGGCCAAAAAGTCCACCGTCATCGACACTATTTTTCTACCCGCTGATGATGTGATTCTGGCCATTGGTCAGGACAACGCGTTCCCTTGGATTGAACGTGACCTGGGCATTGAATTCGATAAGTGGGATATGCCTGTGGTGAATAAAGTCACCTACGAATCGTCAAGGCCAGGAATCTTTTTTGGAGGCGATGCGGCATGGGGACCCAAGAATATTATCTGGGCTGTGGAACACGGTCATCAGGCCGCTATTTCTATTCACAATCATTGTCAAGGCATTGCTACCACGGAACGTTTGCCTGTTGGCATGAAGCTGATTCCACAAAAAATGGGCATCAGTGAATGGAGTTATCACAACGATTTCAATCCATCCTCCCGCCAAAAAATGACTCATGTGGATCTGGTGAATCGCTTCAAGCAACTGAATGTTGAAGTGGAAATCGGCTATTCCGCAGAGCAAACTGCCCGTGAAGTGCAGCGTTGTTTGAACTGCGATATTGAAACTGTTTTCACAGCTAAGCGCTGCATTGAGTGCGATGCCTGCATTGATATTTGTCCGGTGCTTTGCCTGACCATTGCCCGCGATGGTGAAGAAGTGGATTTGCGCGGACGTCTGTCAGCACCTGCTGCCAACGTGGAGCAATCGTTATATGCATCGGAACCATTGCCGCAAACAAAGCGGCTGATGTTGAAGGACGAAGATGTCTGCGTCCATTGCGGCCTGTGTGCCGAACGCTGTCCCACCGCTGCCTGGGACATGCTGAAGCTTGATTTGTCTATTCCCCAAGTAGGAACAATATGCCTCCAACCGTCGAACCCAGAACCAGTACACGCGTAAACGATTTCGCCGTGAAGTTGGCCAATGTGAATGGAACCGGATCGGCTTCGGCAAACGGGTTGCTGATGCAGGCCATGTTCCGCATGGGAGTTCCGGTTACTGGCAAAAACCTATTTCCATCCAACATTCAAGGGCTGCCCACCTGGTATGAAATTCGCGTCAGCAAAGATGGCTACAACGCCCGCGCCCTGGATTACGATTTGATGGTGGCGATGAATTCGCAGACCTATGCCCGTGATGTGAAGGAAGTGCGCACTGGCGGGTACTTGCTGTTTGATTCCAGTTGGCCGCTTGATCCAGATTTGAATCGCGATGATATTCACTTCATCGGCATTCCACTGGCTGAAATGTGCAACGTCCACTTCAACGATCCTCGCGAGCGTATTCTAATGAAGAACGTCGCCTATGCCGGGGCCTTGTGCGCGTTGATCAAAGTGGATATGAAAGTAGTGGAAGACCTGTTGATGGAAAAGTATTCCGGCAAAGAAAAGATGCGCGTTTCCAATCAAACGGCATTGAAGCTTGGCTATGACTACGCCACAAAACATTTTGATTGCCCGCTGCCATTTCATCTGGATCAGATGAACGCCAATGCTGACAAAATTCTGATTGACGGCAATACGGCGCTGGCGCTGGGCTGCGTATTTGCAGGCGCTACCGTTGCAGCCTGGTATCCAATTACTCCGTCCACTTCAGTAATGGATGCTTTCAAAGGCTTCTGCGAGCAGTTTCGCAAAGATCCTGAAACCAAGCGCAACAACTATTGCATCCTTCAAGCTGAGGATGAGTTGGCCGCCATTGGCATGGTGATTGGCGCATCCTGGAACGGTGCGCGAGCCTTTACGTCCACATCCGGCCCAGGCATTTCGTTGATGAATGAGTTGTTAGGCTTGGCTTACTATGCTGAAATTCCTGCCGTCATAATTGACGTCCAACGTGTGGGACCATCCACCGGGATGCCCACCAGAACGCAGCAGGGCGACTTAATGATTTGCGCTTATGCTTCACACGGCGATACCAAACATATTCTGTTGTTCCCGGCCAATCCTCATGAGTGTTTTGACTTTGCCGCAAAAGCCTTTGATTTAGCCGAGTACTTTCAGACGCCGGTGATGATCCTCAGTGATCTGGATATCGGCATGAATGATTGGGTTGTGCCTCGTTTGAATTGGGACGATAGCTACCAGCCCAACCGTGGGCGGGTGTTGACAAAAGAACAAATTGAGGAGCTGCCAAAGTTTCAACGCTACTTCAATCACGATGAAAATTTCGTTGCAGCTCGCACATTACCAGGGGTCCATTCCAAGGGCTCGTACTTTGTGCGAGGCTCAGGCCATAACAAATTTGGCGGGTACACTGAAATCCCGGATGAGTATCAGGAAGTGGTAGATCGTCTGTTGCTGAAGCATAAGGCGTCGGCCAAGTTTGTTCCTGAACCGATCATCCAAAAGCGCGCTGGGGCGAAGTTCGGAGTGATGACACTTGGCGGTTGCGATGGCGCAGTGCGTGAGGCACTGGATCTGTTAGAGGATCGCGGCATGTCGGCGGATTACATGCGCGTTCGTGGATTTCCGTTCAGCGATGAAGTTGTGCAGTTTTTAGAAGATCATCCTTATACGTTTGTTGTGGAACAGAATCGCGATGCGCAATTGCGTTCTCTGCTGACTATTGAAACGCCAGTGTCTAAAGACAAGTTGCGATCCGTGCTTGTTTACGGTGGATTTCCATTGAGCGCACGCCACGTAATTGAAGGGATTTTGAGCCAATTGACTTAGGCCAGGAAAAAGAATCACATGCCATCCATTGCAAAACCAATTGCCCAACATCCCAGCCTGAAGAAGAATAATCTTGGATTGACCGTCCGCGATTATGAAGGCACCATGTCCACGTTATGCGCCGGTTGCGGTCACGATTCCATTACTGCTGCCATTGTACGCACGTTCTGGGAATTATCCACGCCGCCGCATATGATCGCCAAGATGAGCGGCATTGGTTGTTCATCAAAGACTCCAACGTATTTCGTCAGTGGGGCTCACGGGTTCAACTCCGCCCATGGCCGCATGCCAGCCATTGTTACTGGTGCGAATGCCGCTAATCGCGAACTCATTTACATTGGCGTTTCCGGCGATGGCGATTCGCTATCTATTGGCCTGGGCCACTTGAGCCATGCCATTCGTCGTAATGTCCGCATGGTTTATGTCATCGAAAATAATGGCGTGTATGGTTTGACCAAAGGACAGTTTTCGGCATCTGCTGATATAGGTTCCAAGAGCAAGCGCGGTGAGGCGAATCGTATGTCACCCATCGATCCGGTGATGTTAGCGTTGAGCCTGGGCGCAACCTTTGTCGCCCGCAGTTTTTCCGGGGATAAAGAACAGTTGGTCCCCATTTTGAAAGCGGCATTTTCGCATCGTGGATTGGCGCTGATTGATGTGGTGTCGCCCTGCGTGACTTTTAACGATCACGTTGGGTCTACGAAAAGTTACTTGTATTCCAGGCAGCATCAATACAAAGCAACGGAGTCCGATTTTGTTCCACCGGCTTCAGAAATTGTGGCCCACATCGGCAGTGCCAATGGTCACATCAGTGAAGCAACCAGCGTCACCATGCATGATGGAAGTGTGGTGAAGTTTAGAGCGTTGCCAGAAGGGTATGACCCAACAGATCGTCAGAAAGTATTCTCTTATTTGCAGGAACGGCAAGGCAAAGGGGAAGTGCCCACAGGGCTGCTTTATTTGGATGAATCAGTAAGTGATGTTCATGAGTTGAACAACACCCCAGACGGCTCACTCACTTCGATTCCTTTTGAAAAGCTATGTCCCGGGAATGCCGAGCTACAAAAAATATTGGAAGACTTTCGCTAATGTTGCGGCAGCCCCGCAGCAGGACGCGGGCCGCCACCTTTCCACTCTCTCAGTTCACGAAAACCTTGGCCGATCTCTGCCGGGCTAATGTTGCAATGCCCATTGTGATCCACTAGTTTCTGCACGAAAAGGTGAATGCGCCCATTTTGTTCCACAAGGTTTGCGTAGTAGTTGGTGACCCACGGTGGAATCAACTGGTCAAACGTGGTTTGAATGGCGACCACCGGTTTTGCAAGCTTACCGGATAGGTTGCTATACAAGCGAACGTATCCTGCAGCTTGTAAATCCGCTTCCAACCGCTCTATACTGGCGTTCAATTTTGGGTCGCCGTTTCCATAAACCGTATTCCGATTGTCAAAAGAATTTCCACCTGTGCGACCTTTTAGCTCCGCCAGAATTTCGGTGAAGAAGTCAACCACAGGGGCCAATGCGGCGTTGGTTGGAACGGCTGCGTGTTGTCGTAATAATTGCGCTGCAATCGGATTTTGCGAAAGTGCCTTTTCAATTTCTTCCGTTTTCCCTTTACTGCGTTGATAGTCTTTGGGCAATTTCGATACTGCCGGAAGCACACCTGGAAAGTAGTGGTTGAACTGAATGACAAGGTCGAACACATGCTGCTTCATGAAAGTGTAGGCCGGGGCCACTTCGCCGCACAACGGCAGAGCGCCATCATAAACTTCGGGAAGTTGTTCTATGAGCGTCAATGAAATATGGCCTCCCATGGAGGCGCCGCTAACGTAGGTTTCTTTGGGTTCGCCGTGCTTTTTAACAAAATAGGCACGAAGGTTTTCAGTGTCGCTTATCGCTTCTTCCACGGCCCAGCCTCCGCGGGAATATCCCGATTGCGCAACGGCATAACCTTGTTCCAGAAATGGCTCAATCTGTTTGGAATGGCCCATTAGAGAGGGTTTGGCGTCGTATCCATGGCAGAACATAACCAGCCCGCCTTTCCAGTTTTCAGGGATTTCAATATAGTATTTGGCACCATAAATTTCCCCTTGCTCCGTGCGCGATTCCGCGAACAAAGAGCAGGTCAGCGTGAATAGCAACAGGAAGAGGCGCATCTTATTTCTTCTCCAATTCGAGTTGTACTCTTTCAATCAGACGGGGAACGTAAGAATCCAATTTTGCCGGATAGCCTTTGGCTTCTGTAGGCAGCGCGGCGATTTGTTTTTTATACCCTGCTGCCCTGGGATGCATGTAGTCCAACGCGTTTAATGCCATCAAGGAAACGTAGGGTCCATGCTTGTCAATGGGAGCAAGCTTCAATAGCACCTCGGCTGCGGCGGCGGATTCCTGGTCGCTTCCATAGCGGCCCAAAGCCTCCCCTGCGGCGATTTGGACTTCTGGAGTAGGGTCGGCCAGCGCCTGCATCAGAATTCCGGAATGAGCCTTCACCGCCGCCGCACCTTGAATCACAAACCCCGTCGCTGCCCAAAAGCGAACCGCACTATCCGGGTCCTTCAGACCTTTTTCCAATTGTGGAATGGCATCGGATTTCATAGAGGACGCAGCTTCTGCCATGGCGAAGACTCGATCAAACGGATATTGCGCATCATCGTGCCCAACATCGTAAGGTGCCCCCCTGCCTGCTCTGGAATGAATTGCGCATTCAGGAAGAAATCCAACGTCACGAATTTTACGAGCCAGATCCTGCTGTGCTTTGCGCATACGTCGCAGCACTGGCTGATGTGCTGCGGACGCGGCTAAATTGTTGACTTCATCTTTATCTTTGGTCAGGTCGTATAACTCTTCCGCAGGTTTAGTTTTCCAGAACCGCTGCTGTATGGGATTCAGCTTGCCGTCATCGAACAGTTTTTTCCAGACGGCGGTGGTTGGAGTTTCAAACTGATAGGCGATGTACTGTCCATAAACACGGTGTGGCATGTAGTTGCGAACGTAGATATATTGTTTGTCGCGGACAGTTCGCATCAGATCGTAACGTTCATCCATGCGACCGCGAAAGCCGTAAATATAGGGCTGTTCAGGTTCTGCATATTTTCCCAGGAAGGCATGGCCTTGATGATACTCAGGGGGCTTGATTCCAGCGAGACTCAACACCGTCGGTGCTAAATCGACAAAGCTGATTGGCCTGCTGGAGGTGCCTCCGACTTTGTAATCGCCTGTAGCAAGGTGTTGCCATTTCTTTGGAATACGCACCATCAAAGGGACGTGTAAACCGGAATTATACGGAGTCCGTTTGCTGCGTGGCATGCCCGATCCATGATCGGAATAATAGAACACAATGGTATCTTCAGCTAAACCGGCCTTCTCCATTTCGCTGATAAGTACACCAGCCTGCGTGTCCATGGTAGTGATGTTGTCGTAATACTGAGCCCAGTCTTCACGGACCTCTTTCGTATCGGGATGATAGCTAGGGATGGGCGCTTTTGCAACATCGTGCTGCCAGACATGCGGACGCGTTCGGATCTGACTTTCATGGGTGATCAATAAATTGAAAACAGCGAAAAAGGGCTGCCCTGGCTTGCGTTTACTCCAGTGCGCTTTGGCTGAAGAATCATCCCAAACTTGAGGGGTTTTCACCAGGTTGTAATCTTCTTTTGCGTTGTTGCAGCAGTAGTAACCGGCATCGCGTAGAAATCTGGGAAACATGTTCATACTCTCTGGCAAACGCGTTTCCGAACGCATGTGTTCCGACCCAGTGGAAGGCGGATACATACCGCTGATGATGGTTGTGCGAGCCGGAGCGCAGACTGGCGCGTTAGACCAGGCAGTTGTGTAACGAAGCGCGCTCTTAGAAAAGTTATCCAGGTTTGGCGAGACGGCATAGGTATCGCCAAAACATCCCAGGTGCGGACCCATGTCTTCACAGGTGACCCACAGGATATTGGGCTTCGTTTCGTCTTGTGCAAAAGCTTCCGAGAAGGCCGTGGCTGCGCTTGCAGCAAGGAATGTTCGTCGATTCATTGGTTGGCTAATTATACACTGGAGCTATGCAAACCAGACGCGACGCATTGCGCTCACTTGGCATTTTGCCTTTTCTGAAATCAAAGGTTCTGCACAGCGGACTTTTAGAATTTAACGTGATCCGTCATGGTAGTTCCACACGGCGCTATCTGCATATTCACGGCAATGAAGTGACGGCTAGGGAAGTGTTGACAGAGCATATGGTCACGCAAAGTGGTGTTGCTTTTCTAGTGAACAATCAACAACGGAACTTTGCCATGGGAGGAATGGAGTTTGACCCAAATCGTGTATGGTCCCACTTGGGTGCGTCGGCGAACATTCATAAATTGAATCCCAGAATTTCCGAGGCTGGCTTTCTGTACCTGATTGAAGAATTGGATCAACATCGTGAAAAGTTATTGAAGGCAATTCTTCCTCCTAAAAATGGATTGCTGATTGCGCTGCACAACAACGGGCAAGGTTATTCGGTGCAGGATGAAGTTGCTATCAGTGATCGCACAAGCCTGGCTGATGCTGCCAACCCACATGAGTTTTTCCTTTGCACTGATCCGCAGGACTATCAGATTTTGGCTGGTTCCCCTTTTAATGTAGTGCTGCAAAATAAAGTTCCACCCTTTGATGACGGATCTTTTTCGCGCCTTGCCGCAAATTCAGGCGTGCGCTATGTGAACCTGGAAGTGGCCTTGGGCAACAAGCCGCGACAGGTGGAGATGCTGAATTGGGCAGAGAAGAATCTGCCTATTTGATATGCTAAAAAGCGATGTCCCAAGATCTTTCATTTTCCCG
>JAYWBH010000028.1:0-2684 GCA_043781815.1 Bryobacterales bacterium
TGCATAAGCAGCACGGCGAGGCCGCCTGTCTGGCGTTTTCGGATCAATCAGACGTTCTGAAAAATTGAGTTTCGGCATAGGGGATTACTCCTTTCTGCGGGCAATGATGGAAGAACCGGCACTCACGCGCTGCCCCTCTTTCACTTCAACAGTCCATTCCGGCCCAAACCACAAATCCACACGCGACCCAAATTTAATGTAGCCCACACGATCCCCCGCAGAAACAACATCGCCAATGGTCTTGTAACAAACAATGCGGCGTGCAATCAGTCCGGCAATTTGTGAGAACACAACTTTCACGCCCTTGCTTTCCACCGTGATCACGTTCATTTCATTTTCAGTGGAAGCAGCTTCCACTGACGCCACCAGAAATTTCCCGCGCTTATATTCAATGTTGGTGATCTTGCCGGCAATCGGCGAACGGTTCACGTGGACATCGAAAATGTTTAGAAAAACAGACACCCGTTGTTGATCGCCCATCTGTTTGATCCAAACAATTTTCCCGTCAGCCGGGGATACAGCCACCGGACCCGTAGGAATCTTCCGCTCTGGATCTCGAAAGAACCATAAACAGAACAGTCCCAGGATAAACATAGGAATACCGAATGCAGGGCGTGTGAGATAACTCACCAGAGCGCCGCCAGCAAACAAACCAAGCGCGTAGTAAATACCGTCAATAACCATTCGTGGGTCTTTCTTCTATTGTCCCAGATTACGTTTTAGAATGGCTTAAGATATGTATCTTCAATGGGCAAAAAACAACGACCGGCGAATCATCGCCAGAATCCGCGACATGGTGCAGATTGAAAGTCCCAGCGACGATCCCCGTGCCGTCAACACCTTCGTCGATTACATCGCAGCACAGGTGGCCGGTTGGGCCAAAGTGAAGGTGATCAAAGCAGGTCCGGCATATGGCAATCATCTGCTGATTGAATTCGCATTGCCCGGCAAAAAGAAGCCAGGGCAAATCACCGCACTGGGCCATTCCGATACCGTTTGGCCGCTGGGCACCCTGAAGACCATGCCCTTTCGCGAAGCCGATGGTCGCTTGTGGGGTCCAGGCGTGCTCGATATGAAAGCGGGCTTGGCCTTCTTCCTCGCCGCCATGGATGCGATCCGTGAACTGGATGTTCCTGTCTCACGCAAAGTTGTCCTGCAGATCAATTCCGAAGAAGAAGTAGGCAGCCATTCGTCGCGGTCACTTACAGAGCAGACAGCTCGGAATTCAACTGCCGTTCTGGTGCTGGAACCCGGTACGGGCTTGACCGGCAAACTGAAGACCGCTCGTAAAGGTGTCGGCGGGTACCTGGTGAAAGTGACGGGCAAGGCATCGCATGCCGGGGTCGATTTCGAAGCCGGAGCCAATGCCATTGTGGAACTGTCGCGTCAAGTGGAAAAGATCGCCAGCTTCACCAACTTGAAGCGCGGGCTCACCGTAAGTCCTGGCGTCATCAGCGGCGGTACACGGTCCAACGTGGTGCCTGCGGAAGCATCTGTCGAAGTGGATATCCGCATCGCTAGACTGCGGGATGAAGTGGGTCTCGCCAAAAAGTTTCAAGCGCTGAAACCGTTCGATAAACGCTGCCGCATTGAAGTAACCGGAGGCTTGAACCGCCCTCCCATGGAACGTTCCAGCGGCATCGCGGCACTGTACAAACTGGCCCATAAGTTGGCTGCCGATATGGGGATCAGCATTGAAGAATCAATGACAGGCGGCGGTTCCGATGGCAATTTCACCGCCGCATTGGGCGTTCCAACTCTGGATGGCTTAGGTGCCGTAGGCGAAGGAGCACATGCGGTGAACGAGAGTTTGCTAGTGAACCGCATTGCCGATCGAACTGCACTGCTGGCAGCATTGGTGGTTGGAATTGACAGATCTTATGCGGCTGGCGTATCTCCTTCGATTGCAGCCAACCTGCGCTCATGAAGTTGCGGGAAATAGTTGAGGTGCGCAGATATTAATTGGCAAAGCGTTTGAGGGGTTGACTCCTAAAACACACAGCCTTACGAAATGATCTCCTGAATAAATGTGTAGTGGAAGAGATGCATTGACTTGCCTCACGGTTTCCGTAGCCCAACCCAAAGCTAAAATCGGATATGCCTTCTCGTCGATTTCCAAAACGATTTGATCTGGTTCCAAATTGGCTTCGCAAGTAAAGAGACAATTTATCTGCTCCTTTCTAAATCGACCGAAAACATTGGTCCGATCATTGCTATTTTCAACTGAAATAAGACGAGGGGGAAGGAGATGACCTAAAGCCGGAATTAGAGATACGGAATTAGGTCGGGGTTGAGTTGGAGGTAACACTACAATGGTGGCGGCGTTGCCATAACCTCCGGCTTGAATAGCAACGCGAACTTTGTGGTCGCCACATCTAAGTCCGGGTGGCATTCTTGCATTTGCCTGCCACTCACCTTGGCCAATTGCTACAGTGATCAGCGCTTCCACCCCTAGTCCGTCGATTTCAATCTTTACGTCCTCACGTAAAATGTTGTGCGGATATCGAAAGTAGACGTTAAGGTACTCATCCTTTTGAGAATGAAAGAATCTATCGTAGTGCCGATTATTCACGGCGAAACACAAGAACCTCAGGGGTCACCCCAAAACCGGCCATTGATGGTCACTTCAAAACCGGCCAATAGAAAGCAGCCAGGACATGAGTTGTTTATACCCTGATTGAACC
>JAYWBH010000029.1:0-2683 GCA_043781815.1 Bryobacterales bacterium
TGGCTGGGGCCCTTGGACGTTGGAATCCGTTTCAGTAATTTGAAATCGGAACCGGAGTAGATATCGGTGCGGTGAAGTCGCAAGGAAGCGGTTACGAAGTACTTGTTGCCGGGGCTAAAACCAATTTGGTAGGGATCGCTGATATTGGGCAATCGACGCTTTTCTTCGCCAGTGGCGCGGTCTAAAAAAACTAGATCGTTGGAAAGGGCGTTGGCGACAATCAGGTAGGAATCGTCGGGGGTGGCCATCAGATGATGGGGTTCTTTGCCGATGCGGAAGGTCTTGGTGACACTGTAAGTTTTCGTGTCGATGATGGAGACGGTTTCGTCAGCGGAATTCAGCACAATGGCTGTGTTGGCGGCCCAAATCGGAACCGCAAGTAAGGTAAGTATAAAACAAAATCGCATAAATACGTCTTGCCCTCACGGTAGCACGCGGGGTACGTTTCCCGCTACCCTATAAGGATGGTTCATCAACACGCAACTTATGAAGACGTCAACTTAATATTGAAGCTGTATGAAATGCGCCGTGAAGTCAAAATGCGGGCTGCGCGCAGTTGGTTTGCAGAGAACTTTTTGCCAACGACAATGGAAGAATTCACGAAGCTTTGCCCGCCTGGTTCGGAGGAAAATTCCCATTTCAGGCAGGTGGCATCGTATTGGGAAATGGTGGCCGGTTTTATTACTCAGGGAGTGCTGCATAAGGAAGTCTATTTCCAAAGTGGTCAGGAACTGTTACTGGCCTATACCCGCATGAAAGGCGTGCTGCCATTGATGCGCGAGGCATTTCAAAATCCGGTAGCCTTTGGAAATCTGGAGGCGGTGGCACAAGACTATATCGTATATATGAACAAGACGAATCCCAACGCCTATGCTGCATTTGAAGCTCGAATCAATAGCATGGTAAAGAAGTAGGTTTAGGCCATTTATGAAGCGGGAACCAGACTTTTTCCAGGATCTGGAAATGGATTTACTGTACATCGGCAAGCGGTTGCGGGATGCACAGAAGTTGGAAGGGATACTGGATGCCGCTTCGTTTGAATACGCCGTGGAACCTGACACCTATCATGGTGGAGTGGTTTTCAGGACGGAGCGGGTTGGGGCTTTTTTTTACGTAATGCCTGAGGAGTTGGAACGGGCTCGATTGGTGTTAAGGGAAAACGGCTTCAAACCTTATCAGTTGTGAAGCTGTTTGCAGGGATGCCCAAAGCCAATTGGGATTACTTGTGGTTAAAAAGACCGTCGCGGTAGGGATGGCCGTTACCGGCCACCCTTACCGCGACGGTCTTTTGTTAATGGGAAAACTAGGGGACTGGTGTCGGATTCACCACAGGGAATGTGACCACGTTGGAAACGTAAATGTCTTGCGCGATAGTAACTTCAGTTGCTGCGTCCGTAGGCAGCGCACTATTCAGTTCCAAGTGCACTTCGTAAATTCCAATGGCACCTTGCTTCAAACCGGTGAACAGCACGTTGGCCGTCTTCCCGCCTGCTAGCGATGAAAGGAATGATGTAGCTGGATTGGGCTGATTCAACAGACTGCCGTTGTAGGGCTTCCCTGTTCCGACAGGAATTTTGTCACTATCCAGCGGAGGCGAAACTACATCAATTGGATAGACCAAGCCTAAACCGGTTGCATAGACAACAATCGTTTCTCCAGGCAGTGCAGGGTTATCAGCGGTAACGCGAGATCCGGCAACGTTCGCACAACATAGAGCTGTAGTGGTTGGGGTCAGGATGACTTGAGCATCGGTATTGGTAGTTGTGTTGTAAACCAGTCCATTGAAGTCAGGACCTTCTTTCTTGGCCCGCAGACGAACACGTGTAAAAATTCCGGCACCGTAAGCTTCTACAAGGGAATCGGCATCGGCATTGATTAACGCGATTAGACCATCGCGGACAGTTGCCAACGTGTCGAGGGTTTGCACGGTATAGGTGTAAGTCTTATTATTGTCAGCAGGCCCGATGACAATCGTAGCCTGATCGCCTACTTTCACTGATCCATCCACAGAAACTGTGCCAGTAGCTTTGGAGCTATAGTGGAGCACCACACCGGGACGTGGATCATCTCCCCCATCGGCGAAAATGCCGGGATTTTGAGGAACAATCGGAACGGCCACGGGGCTTGAGACCACTATTTTGCCATTGGCGAATTTGGTACGAACCCAAGCGTTGATGCTGGTTGCGTCGCTAACTTCAAAGGGCACTTGGGCGTTAATTTGAGTCGGAGATACGAAAATCAATGGTGCTCTAAAACCATCGAAGTAAACTTGAACGCCGCCCAATTCACGAGGCAGTTCTTTGGTCAAATCCGATGCCGAAGCAGTGATTTCCGACAGATTGTCGCCTTTGATTGTGATTAAAGTTCCAGGGGCAATTTTCGCTGCATCCTGACCACCATTGAGTGTTGCACCAGAGACGGTTAAAGTGATCGTGGCGTCGGCGGGAGTCGTTGTGGTGGCGAGTGTGATGGCGTTGCCATCCACGCCTCCCTTGAGGGCTGACAGCCGAATGATGCCTCCGGGGAAAGGTCGAGCCAGGACATTTGGATCGCCACCGTTGGCACTGATCAATGCGGCAATTTGAAGGACGGCTGTTTCTACCTTGTCATCTTTCTTCAGTTTGTATTTATAATCTTTGGCGTTGATGGTAACGGTGACTTCGTCATTTTCACGGACGGTTCC
>JAYWBH010000030.1:0-2671 GCA_043781815.1 Bryobacterales bacterium
AAATGCACTGATCAAATTCTGTGTTGTCGCCAGCATCTGCTGCCAACTGCTATCGGCACAGAGCAAGAAGGAGATGCCCATGACAAAACGAGCCACTGGGACGTTCGATGTAAAGTTGAAGCCACTCGCATTAGAGGACAGCAAAGCTGCCGAAGCCAGCCTTGCCCGATTGTCCATCGACAAGCAGTTTCATGGCGATTTGGAAGGTACAAGCAAAGGCGAAATGCTCAGCGCCGGAACGCCAGTAAAGGGTTCAGCCGGTTATGTTGCCATAGAACTGGTTAGCGGTAAACTGGGCGGTCGCACGGGGACCTTCGTACTGCAACACAGCGGCACCATGAACCGGGGCACGCCGGAACTTTCCGTTACCGTTGTGCCAGATTCAGGCACTGGGGAACTGGTCGGGCTCACTGGGAAGTTGAATATCATCATTGCCGATGGTAAGCATTCCTACGATTTCGAGTACGCTCTGGCAGCAGCTAAGTAACGGCAAATCTTGAGAATAACTAACATAGTATGTTTCCTTACGGTCGCGATTAGCTCTTTCGGACAGAACACGACAAGCCAAGGAGCAGTGCATGTAGAAATTAGCCTGTCAGCGAAGTCAGTCAGTCAGTTCGAACCCGTATGGGTCTCCCTTACCTTCTCCAATCAATTAGGAGAACCGCTCCGCGTTGATCTTGGCGCAAAACGAGCGGCGAACATCGACGTATCCCTGAAGTCGTCAATCGGCATACTTCGGTTATCCCCTGCCGTGGACATCGGCGGCTTCGGGCCGCCGCCGGAGGTTGAGTTGGAGCCCCTAGCCACTTACGAGCAACGGCTATTGCTGAATGAAAAATTTCCAACGATTGAGCCTGGCAGTTACGCCGTACGAGTAGTCTTCAAAGGACCGCTTAGCAAAGACTGGGGCAACACTCCGGCTGAGACGTTGACGGTGGATCAAACCTTCGATCTGGAGGTTCGTCCAGTCGACGAAGCGCGCCTTCAAGCAGTCTGCTCAGAACTCTCGTCCACTGTGGCAGCAGAGATTGACGCGACTGATCGTAAACGGGCTGCAACTGCACTAAAGTACATTAGCCATCCCGTCTGCATAGCATCTATCGTGAAACTGCTCACGAAAAATTCTCCATTTCTCCCACAGTTGACCGCAGGCCTAGCCCGTATGGAAAACCGGGCGGCCGTCGATGCTCTGGCGCCATTTCTCACGGACGAAGATGAAATGGTTGGAGTCTATGCTCGCATGGCAGTCAATACGATTAGGCAAAACACTCAAAACGTGGACCTCCGTGCGCGGATTGATGCCATTCTAAAAAAAGTACCCGCGCCGAATTAGGTCTCTTGCAAGGTGTTTTTCCGCAATCGGACAGCTTCAAGTGCTGGACGAAGCGTGTCGGGCCTTAGAGCACCGCTCCCTCGCGGTCACGGTTCGGTAACGTACTGATTCTACAGAGCCGTGACCGCCAGGGAGCGGTCTTTTAACTACAGGTTATCCCAATAAAAATTGGACATTCTACAGGGATGCGGGAAAACTGGAAGTGGCATTAACCGATAGCGTCTATCCGGGGCGCTTTAGACTGTAATCGGTGAACCCTTCCCTTACTACGGTATAATCTTCAAAGTCATGGCGAATCTTGGATTTATCGGTTTAGGAATTATGGGCTACCCAATGGCCCGTCACTTGTTAGCGGCTGGTCATAATGTGGCCTTGTGGTCACACACCATTGCCAAGGCCCAGCAATTGGCCGGGGAATTTCCTGACAAGGCCACCGTTGTCGCCTCCCCTAAAGACCTGGCCGCTGCCAGCGATACTGTCTTCTTCATCGTTGGCGATACCGCCATGTCCCAAGCAGTAATGTTTAGTGACACCGGTCTGCTGGCCGGAGCCAAACCTGGGACGGTCATTGTAGACGCCTCCACCGTGGCACCTTCTTATAGTTTGAGCACATCCAAGGCCTGCTCCGATAAAGGTGTCCATTACCTGGATGCGCCTTGCACTGGGTCAAAGCCTGGTGCCGAAAAGGGCGCGCTCACCTTCATGATCGGCGGCGACAAATCTGTTTTCGAAAAAACCAAGCCGTTTTTTGAGCCGATGGGTAAAAATCTTTACTATTGCGGTGGCGCCAGCCTTGGCATGCACGCTAAGCTGACGCAAAATTTGATTCTTTCCAACATTTTACAGGCGTTTAACGAAGGCATGGTGCTGGCTACCAAAGCTGGAATGGACCCCCAATTGATGCTGGAAGTGCTGGAAAATTCAGCCGCTAAGAGTGGTTTAATCGCCTTTAAGGCCCCCTATGTGTTCAAAAGGGACTTCTCCACCAACTTTTCTGTGAAGTGGATGCACAAGGACATTGGCCTTATGCTTGACTCTGCTCGTCAGCAGAATGTGCCCTTGCCGCTTACCGCGCTTACCCATCAGTTATTTCAGGTGGCCATTTCCTCTGGATACGGCGAAGAAGACATTTGCGCCACCATCAAGGTGCTGGAAGGGTTGGCTGGAGTCAAGGTTGAGAAATCTTAATTAACAATCCCAAAAATAAGACTTGCATTCCCGAAAGTCATATACTAATATTGGAATTAAGCCGGGGAGGCAACTCCCACCAAAGCGAGACTAACCTCATAAAGACCCCTGAAGCATCCTCCCCGGCGCCCGTAAGGGTTTTCACTT
>JAYWBH010000031.1:0-2664 GCA_043781815.1 Bryobacterales bacterium
AGTTTGGATTAATAAGCCAATTCCAGACAAGGAAAACACCGAAAAAGAAACTCTGTAAACTCTCTTGCCAGATGTCTCAAAGTTGTTGACACGCACCGACTGCCCAAAGCGCGAAGCCGACTACAAACGGTTGAAGTTGAATCGCGAAGCTTGCTGCGCTCAGTTGGGTGTGACTGCTGATTCGTTGCCCCGTTTGTTAGTCGAACAACGGAAGCGGATCGAACTGTTTTCTGGCAAACAGTTGGTGCTGGAAGCGAAAAAGCACGAACTTCCGGGAAAAATTGCGGCGATGGAATTAAGTTTTCGCGAGGCAGATCATTCATTGAGCGTGCTGCCCGCTTGGTAATTTCGCCTTTCTGCGTAACCCGCGTCTCTAGGACTGGGTTGATCGTTTCATTTTGCCTACTCTAGGCGATTTCCTTGTACGCAGCCGTTGTCAGAAATTCCTCAAAATCGTCTCGAGTCATCATTTCCGCGAAAATCTCTGCAGCCCGTTGCTTATTCGGCGTGCCCGGCTTGGACGCTAACTCCTGCGCAATCGCCGCATGCACCAACTCCGGCGTCGCCGTTCTTCCGTCCGACATCTTCACGCGGTGCTTCACCCACTGCCACACTTGCGAACGTGAAATTTCCGCAGTCGCGGCGTCTTCCATAAGGTTATAAATTGGCACACAGCCATTGCCGTTTAACCACGCTTCCAGGTATTGAATACCGACATCCACGTTCATCTGCAGGCCCCCTGGAGTAACTTCGCCAGCCACCGGTTCCAGCAAGTCAGCCTCGCTCACCGCTACATGTTCCCGCTTTACGTGGATTTGGTTCGGAGCAACCATGTGCTCATCGAAAACGGTTTTTGCGATGCCAATTAAACCCGGGTGCGCCACCCAGGTTCCATCGTGGCCAGCTTTCACTTCCCGAAGCTTGTCCTGGCGTACGCGTTCCATTGCCTGCTCGTTGGCTGCCGGATCGTTCTTAATCGGAATCTGTGCAGCCATCCCACCCATGGCGTGAATCTCACGCTTGTGGCACGTTTGGATCAGCAGATCCACATAGGCCTTCAGAAATGCCTTTGTCATCGTCACCTGCGCACGGTCGGGCAAAATCTTATCGCTGCGGTGGCCCAGTTTCTTGATGTAGCTGAAGATGTAATCCCAACGACCGCAATTCAACCCAGCGGAATGGTCGCGCAATTCGTACAGAATTTCGTCCATTTCAAATGCAGCAAGAATGGTTTCAATCAGCACCGTGGCACGAATGGAACCTTGAGGGATCCCGCAATAGTTCTGCGCAAAAACAAACACGTCGTTCCACAGGCGTGCTTCAAGATGGCTCTCCATTTTCGGCAGATAGAAGAAAGGCCCGCCGCCACGCTTTAGCGAGGTTGCGGCGTTGTGAAAGAAGTAGAGGCCGAAATCGAACAGGGATCCAGAGATCGGTTTACCATCCACCAGCATGTGCTTTTCCACAAGATGCCAGCCGCGAGGGCGCACCATCAACACCGCCGTGGTTGGGTTCAGCTTGTACTGTTTTCCTTCTGGGCTGGCGTAGGCAATGGTTCCGGCGATGGCATCGCGCATGTTGATTTGGCCCTGCAAAACGTTGTCCCAGGTGGGCGAGTTCGAATCCTCAAAGTCCGCCATAAAGACGGAAGCACCGGAATTCAGCGCGTTGATCGTCATTTTGCGTTCAACCGGCCCGGTGATTTCCACACGGCGATCCAATAAGGTCGCCGGAATTGGGGCCACGGTCCAAATGCCCTCGCGGACAGACTTGGTTTCCGGCAGGAAGCCAGGCAGTGCCCCGTCGCGTAACTGTTCCCAACGTACAGCCCGCTTGGCTAGAAGCGCCAGCCTCCTTGCGTCAAATTCCTTGGAAAGTGCACCCAGGAAACGGATAGCTTCGGGAGTCAGGATCTCAAGATATGCATCATCGATGCGGCGTGTGAACTCAATAGTGGGTGAATTAGAAGTAGTCATGGTGCCCCGTTACATTTATGCGGAATTAAATGCGCTCTGTCAACTTTCCCCGCCGTAATTGGCGGGTATCCGGTCAATCGAACGGTTTGGAAATGATCGTAGCTGCCTGCCGCAGTTTGGAGGTTCAGCCGCAGGCCGCTTCAACGTGCGTAGGTTACTTCAAATGAACAGGCTGTGTGAATGCGCCATTACCCGCTGAATCCCAAACGGCAAAACGAACCCATTTCTTGCCCTTGGAGTCAAAGGGGATCCGGAATTTGTGGCTCAAAAATGGCGCCTTGTCCGTTAGACTGATCAGTTGCCGGTCCACTTTGTTTCCGTCGCTCCATACCAGTTCAGCAAACTCCGGGGGAAACGTCCATTCCGCTTCGGCTGCGTATATACTTTTTGCGCCGGAACCTTCTATAGCCCAATTGCGGAACGTCACTTCACCCGTTGTGACGAAATAATCGCCTGCACGCAGCGCATCGACTACTGGCGTCCAGCCGTTCTCAAACTTCGGCACCTTGTCCATTTTCACGTAGTTCACATCCAACAGTGGATACGTTTCATCGTCGGGATACTTCATGTAAGTGTCGCCTTCCGCAAGAAGATACTTCGGACCGGCCCAGTTATTCATGTCGTCCAGAAGGCCCAGGCAGCGCTCCTCGCAGATGCGCTTTTGCGACAAATCGACAGGCAGCGATTG
>JAYWBH010000032.1:0-8164 GCA_043781815.1 Bryobacterales bacterium
AGCAACCAACACAGTTGGCGATGCGGCGAAATCCATGTGGGCCGCTTTGGGAGAATTCTTCAAGCGTAAATTGCCGAATGGCATTGAGCTGAACATTCCCAAGATGGGCGTAGAAAACAGGTTGCTGGACTTCATTGAGAACGCAGTAATGCCAGTGGATAAGACCACCTGGTTCGATTTTGATCGTCTGTTGTTCGATACGGGCAAAGCTACACTGCAAAAGGAATCCCAAGCACAGTTGGAAGACATCGCCAATATTTTCAAGGCGTATCCAAACGTGAAAGCAAAGGTCGGCGGATACACCGATAACGTTGGGGACAAAGCAATGAACCAGAAGCTTTCTGAGGAACGCGCCAAGAACGTGACCGCAGAGCTGGTGAAATTGGGTGTTGGTGCCACACGGCTTTCCGCAGAAGGTTATGGCGAAGAGCATCCAGTGGCCGATAATGCCACAGAAGAAGGCAAGCAAAAGAACCGCCGCATTTCTATGCGGATTACTGAAAAATAGTTAGGTCGCTGTAAGTCATCGCCCTCCGATCTTTGCTAAGTGCTTTTGGTTAACGCAAAGCTCGGAGGGCGAACTTATTTCGAATAATGGCCTAAGCTTAAGGATCTTTATGATTATGATTTGTTCATCGAAATGTTGAAGAGGGAATACTCGATATCGAGCCGCGACCGCCAAGGAGTCGGGTAGCTGTCGCCTGATTCGAATCTGAACTGGCAGGCGGAATGACTAATGCCGATACACGCTGATAACAAGAATCCAGGCTGGGGAGCCACAGGTTCTCCCAACGAAGATTGGAGATCCTACAAACACCACTCCTTTGCAGTCACGGCTCGGTTAGCACCCTTGACTCAGTTAACAAGTTGCTATTCTAGTTACTGTGAACCTGATAGCGAAATACCCCCCCAGCACGGCTCACCTTGCTTATTGGTTGGTGGCTTGTTTAGTCAGCGCTAACCTGCAAGCGCAGCCCAACGTTCTTACCTCTAATTACGACAACAACCGTACCAATGCCAACTTGGCGGAGACCATACTTAATCCTGCTACTGTTTATCCGGATGCGTTCGGCAAAATTGGGGCCTACCCGGTGGATGGACATGTGTTTGCCCAACCGCTGTATGTAAGAGATGTAGAGATAAACGGCGAATTGAAAAACGTACTCTACGTCGCAACCATGCACAACAGCGTTTACGCGTTTGATGCCGATCAGCCGCAACTTTCCGAACCATTGTGGAAAGTGAATTTAGGCGAACCACTGCCCACCAAATATTACCGGCGCTTTTCCGACATTGAAAAGGAAATCGGGATACTCAGCACGCCAGTAATTAATTTAGGCCGCCGCGCTATCTATGTAGTAACTTGCACGTATCAAAATGAGAAACCTGTTTTCACCCTGAACGCGTTGGACCTCACCAATGGCGCCGACAAACTGGGTAGCCCCATGCCAATCAAAATGAATGTGCCTGGAACTGGCGATGGTAGCGACGGAAAAACAATTCCCTTCGACCCCATTCAGCACTTACAACGTCCTGGCCTCTTATTGGCCAATGGCAATATTTACATCGCCTTTGGATCGCATGCCGATGAGTACCCCTTTCATGGTTGGATTGCCGCCTACGATGCCGCCAACATTCAAAATCAAGTGGTTGCTTACAATACAACTCCATCTGGTGGCTATGGTTCTATATGGCAATCGGGCAGAGGGCTTGCTGCCGATAAAGATGGCAATGTATTCGTCACCACTGGCAATGGCGATTATGATGGCAAGTCTAATTTCAGCCAATCCTTCTTGAAGCTATCTCCCAACCTTGGTTTAGTAGACTGGGCGACTCCTGAACATTGGGAACAACTTGGCCATGACGATGCCGATGTCAGTTCCATGGGTCCGATCCTGGTGCCTGGCTCCGATTCATTGCTTGGCGGCGATAAGGAAGGCAACTTCTACGTGGTCAACCAAAAGAATATGGGGCGACTTGGCTCTAACGGATCAGCTTCACCAAAGGTCTCGCAACCCCTGGAATATGGGGGCATTTACAACATGGCGGTCTGGGCTCGTGAGAAAGACGCACTGGTTTACCTTACTTGTGAAGGATCGTGGACAGGAGCATTTCGCCTGGCCGATGGAGTCTTGGAACCAACGCCGCTATCGAAAATTGGAGCTGCCGGCGACGCCGCTTATCAGGGTGTGGCGATCAGTGCAGACGGCACAACGGAAGGGTCGGGAATTCTTTGGCTCAATTACGGGGATTACTCTCGTGAAGGTGTTCCGGCCATTTTCTGCGCAATGGACGCTGGCGATATTACAAACGCCCTTTGGTGCAGCACGTTCAACGAAGATCGTGATGGCCCTGGGCGCTTCGCCAAATTTGTTGCCCCAACAGTGGTGAATGGACGCGTGTATCTCCCCACGTTTTCCTACGAAGTGGCCGTCTATGGGTTATTGCCATTACCGGTTCCATCCCCGAATTCTTCCAAACGGTAGTAACATCGAAATAGTTCATGCGCCGGATCTTTCTCACGCTGGCAGCCCTGCCAATAGTTTTGCTCACTTTCGGATGTGGTGCCGCAGCTCCTCAAGAGTTCACTTATGAAATTGTGCACACTTACCCGCACGATCCAACGGCATTTACTGAAGGGTTGGAATATCGTGAAGGGTTCCTTTACGAAAGCACTGGGATGAATGGTCAATCGTCGTTACGCAAGGTGAAACTGGAGACAGGGGAAGTGGTGCAACGCTTTGATCTGATGCCGGATTATTTCGGTGAAGGGATGACTGTGATTGGAGACAAGATCCTTCAACTCACTTATCAGACTCACCTGGGATTTATTTATAATCGAAAAGATTTTCAGTTGGAAAAAACCTTTACTTACACCGGTGAAGGTTGGGGATTGACTTCCGATTCCAAGCAGATCTACATGAGCGATGGCACGTCGGAAGTTCGCATTTGGGATAGACAAACCTTGGCGGAGAAGATGCGCATTACGGTTCACGATGGAGATAACCAGATTTCCAATGTGAATGAACTGGAATTGGTGGAGGGCGAACTTTACGCAAATATTTGGCGTACGGAACGCTTGGCCAGAATCTCACCAACGGATGGCAGGGTGCTGGGTTGGATCGATTTGTTCGGCATTCTGCCGGACCGTCCGCCGCAGGCCGATGTGCTGAACGGCATTGCATACGACGCTGTAGAGAAAAGGCTTTTTGTGACGGGAAAGTATTGGCCTAAACTGTTCGAGATCAAAGTAGTCCCGAAGCAACGCTAAGACTCACCAGCTAACTTCAGGAATATTTGAAACGAAGACGCGCTGACGTGACTCATTATCTTAAACACCACTGACTTTCAAAACCTGAATGAACAAACTCAATCTGAAACTGCTCAGACGCTTTATTTGGCTGGCCAAACCTTATTGGTTGTCACCGGCGAAATGGAAAGCCTTTGGGATGCTTACGCTGCTTGTCTTGTTGTTAGTTGGGGAAACTCAGTTCAATGTATTCTTCAACGAACAATCTGGCGAATTTACTTCGGCGCTAGCAGCCCAGGATGCACCGCGCTTTTGGCATTCTATCCGCTATTTTTGCGGGTTGCTGCTATTTGCTGTGCCCATTTACGCTTACCACTATTATGTGCGTGATCGGCTGGGAAACAATTGGCGGCGTTGGATGACGCATCGCATGTTGAGCCGATACTTCGATAATCACGCGTTTTACCAGCTTCTTAAAAACCCGGAGATTGATAACCCGGACCAGCGCATTTCAGAGGACATATCCTCTTTCACTCAGCATTCGCTCAATTTTCTACTCTTATTCGCAGGTGCCGTTTTTCAATTGTTGGCCTTCAGCCGGGTGTTGTGGTCTATCTCGCGTTCGCTCGTTTTTATCCTGTTGTTCTATGCAATTGCTGGGACATTGGTTACCTTTAGTGTGTTCGGCGAAAAGATGGTTTCCCTGCATTTCCACCAGCGCAGGAGGGAGGCCGACTTCCGCTTTGGTCTGGTGCGGATTCGTGAAAATGCCGAATCCATTGCACTTTACCACGGCGAGAATCAAGAACATGCCCAGCTTCAACGCAGTTTTGGCCACGTGTTTGCAAACTTCAACAAGCTCATACGTTGGACTTTGCGCTTTAGCTTTTTCCAGTACGCTTATAGCCTGACCACCTTGGTATTGCCCAGCATTATCATGGCACCGCGCGTTCTTTCGGGCGAACTGGAAGTGGGACGAGTGGTGCAAGCTGCGGGTGCCTTTTCGGCCATTTTGAGTGCCCTTACATTACTGGTAGACAACTTGGAAAACCTGAGCCGCTTCGCTGCCAGCGTAAGTAGATTGGAAGCACTGGCTAAAGGTATGACTCCCACGAAAATGAAAGCCGATGCTGGTCGAAGCAAAATCGACACGCGAGAGGGAGAAAATCTGAGTTTCAATGACGTCACCATGCAGACCCCAAACTATGAACGAACGCTGGTGAAGTCGCTTACCGTTTTGGTGCCGCCTGGGGAGGGTTTGATGATAGTGGGTGCCAGCGGCTGTGGCAAAAGTTCTCTGCTACGCGTAATGGCCGGACTTTGGGATGCCGGGTCGGGGACGCTGGAACGTCCCAAGGCGGAGGAGATGCTTTTTGTTCCGCAGCACGCCTACATGATACTGGGCAGCTTGCGAGGTCAGCTCTGCTATCCGAATCTTGAACGAAGTACATCGGACGAAGAGCTGCGCGCAATGTTGCAACTGGTGAACCTGCCAGACCTGATTGAGCGCTGCGGAGGCTTTGATGCCGAGCTTGATTTTGAGAAAGTGCTGTCTGTGGGAGAGCGCCAACGTTTGGCATTTGCCAGAGTGCTGTTGAAACATCCGCGCTACGTGCTGCTGGATGAAGCCACCAGTGCACTGGATCGCGAGAATGAGGCGGCACTGTACAAGCACTTGATTGCAACGTCCACCACACTGGTCAGCGTGAGCCACCATCCAGGCTTGGTGAAGTACCACTCGCAAGTGCTGGAGTTGAAGCCCGGCGGTGACTGGCAACTTCATTCAGCAGAGGAGTTTCGCTTCAGTGAAGCGCTGGTGTCCTGATTGAGGCTTTTTCAATTGCAACACTTTGGACATGCGATAATCCTAATCATGAGTAGCATTGGCAGAGCACTGCAGAACCGTTTAGTTCAGGCTCGCGCAGTGGCTCTCTCGGAGTCCACACTTCTTCAAAAAATCGGCGAAGGATTTCCAGAAGTTTTTTGGACCAGATATCGTTTTCTGCGGGGGCGGCTGAACCAAGGTGAAATACCAGAATCGGAACGGCTGGAGTATTTGGAGATGGTTGACCGAGTGGAGCAGCGGAATGCTTCACGCTTGGGTTTCATATCCGAACTAGCAATGTTGCGCGGTGTTAGTTTGACCGAAACCATTGCAGCGCTAGGCCTTCACCCAAACGCATGAGTGCTTCCCAGCGGTCCGCAGTGCGCGACCGGGCTGAAGGACGTTGCAAATATCGGAACCCCTGATGCTCAGCAAGCGTTAACGAATTGCAACAACCACTCCCGGTTGACTGGCTGCGTCGCCTACAGTGAGCTTCACCGACTGCGCCCCACTTAGCCCCACGGGAATGCGAGCGTTGATCTGCATGACTCCGGTCGTGAACGGAGCTTGACCGCGGAAGAGGACTTCGGCCCGAGTGCTGCCGATTTGAAGGTCGACTGGTTTCAGCGGCTCTGGGTAAGGGCCTAACGCTGGGGCACCTGTTGCACTCGCGGGCCCAGTCAGTCCTTGTCCGGTCGCGAATAGAATCACGATTGAACCTGCAGCCGCAGGGTTGGTGGCTGAATTTATACTGCCATCCTCATTCCAAACTGCTGGAAACAGCCCTGGCCGTGTCGAGACAATCCCCACGCTTTTCTCCGCCGAACTGCGCCCGTTTCGATTCACTGTCAGGCGAACTTCCGTCATATCGGCCAGTTCGTAGGGCACCTGGACGTTGACCTGATCCTGCCGCACGAAATAGAGTGGCGACGCGATGCCGTTCCAAGTGACGGATACGCCCGCGGCGGTTTTGGACAACCGATTCGTTTGGGGATCGTACCCCAAAGCAACGCCCTCCACCGGCCCCAGATTCTCTCCAAAGATCGACACGATTTCACCCGGAGCGACTGCGCCGGTTGCTCCGCTGAACACGTTGATGATTCCGTTGTCGCTGATTTTGGGGGCAGGCTGCTCCGCGATCACGCCCGAGGCGAGTTCCCAAAGTTCATTGCTGTTACCCGATGAAGTGGAGCCGCCAAAGAAGTAGATGGCCCCGCGATCCGCCGCGTAGGTCCCTTCCACACGGCTGCGCGCCGAGGGAGAGTTGGGTATTGAAAGCTGTCGCCAAGCATTGGTTCGGGGATTGTACTCCCAAGTGTCATTCAACGTGCCGCTACCCGATCCGCCAAAGACAATCATTCTGTCGCGCGTTGCGTCGTAAGCTGTGCCATAGTGCTGCCGGGGTAACGGTGACGGCTGTGACGCTTTCTCCGTCCATTGATTCGAAGCCAAATCGAAGGACCACAAATCGCCTTGCGGACAAGGTCCAAAGCCACTGGAACAACCGCCGTACAGCAGCATTTGCCCGCCTGTGGGATCGTAAACCGCATGATGCAAACAGCGTTTCAGAGGTCGATTGGAGGACGGCGAAATATTACGCCAGGTATTTGTAGCAAACTCAAAGGCCCAGGTGTCATCAAACCGCCCGGAATCGGTGAAACCGTGGGAAATGATCATTCGGTCCCGTGTAGTTTCGTAGATCGCCGAGTGCCCATAGCGTTCGTTGGGCAGCGGACCTGCTGGGCCGAGTTTGGTCCACGCGTTGCCGAGGATGTCATAAGCCCACGTGTCGTTAAAGAAACCACTGGCTTGGCCGCCAAACAGAATCACCCTCCGCCGCTTTGCATCCAGCAGCAGCGTGTGCCCAAACCGAGCAGGCGGTTTAGATCCCGACGGCTGTACCTCGCGCCATTGATTTTGGTCAAACGAATAGGCCCACAGATCGGCCCGAACTGAGGGTCCCAACCCGCCAAACATGAAAATCTGCCGCCCTCCGGGATCGTAGGCGACGGTCCCATCTACGCGAGGCGTTGGCGGATTGGTTCCAACTGGAAGCTGAGTGTAGGTAAGCGACTGGGCACTAGCGGTGACGGCAAGAACGAAGAGCACTGGACAGAGGGGCATGCTTCTTCATCCCCCTCATTTGACCTTTTATTCCCAGGGGCTGCAATAGCCATGATCACTTGTAGTCGGATTTATTGATCCCAAGAGCCTTGATCCGCGAGGCCAGCGTGCCCGGATTAATACCGAGTCGATCTGCCGCGCCCCCTTTGCCGGAAATGCGGGAGTTGGCTTGCCGCAGCGCCGCAAGGACGTTGGCTCGTTCCCGATTACGCCACTCCTGTTCGGAGATCACGGCGTCCGTTGGAACCAGGGGTACTGGGGCAGACGTCTTCCGGCTGCTGGGAGCTTTGCCGGTTTCGGGAAGGTCCAGCGTAAGCTTCCCACCTCTTGAGACGATGACCGCACGTTCGACGACGTTCTGCAATTCCCGCACGTTGCCCGGCCAATCGTATTGTTAAAATACTAAAATACTGGGTCAAAATACTGGGTCCAAAATACTGAAATACTGGGTCAGCCTGAACTTACCCTTTAAGCATGATGTGAAACGGAGGCAGAGCTGGCTGGCACTATTCCAAGCTTCTACAAATTTGGAGTCGATCACAAAGGTTATTAGTTTGAATAAGTTATGGCTTAGTTTAACATCCGACTGCGATTGACACCCAAGTAACAGTTGGCAAGGCAAGTGGGAATCTTCGAGCGCGAACAAAGCTGTGTCCTCGGTATGCACCCTCAAACTCGACTAAAGAGCCGTAAAACTGCCCTTATTTGCATCACCGGATAAACACGAAATTGTGCCACGCCGCGCTGCCTCCTTATTGGTGAGTCGAAAAGGTGTAAGTTCAGGCTGACCCGGTATTTCCGACCCGGTATTTCCAGTATTTCAGTATTTCATATTATATAAGCAGAAGTAGGCTAGTCCCTACGGTCCGGGCGTGCGACATAGAAGTTGGGATCAGGCAGCCCGAGCTTCCCAGTAATTCTCGAACCTGCCGTTGAGTTGGCAACATCTCAAGGCGATGATGGAG
>JAYWBH010000033.1:0-2654 GCA_043781815.1 Bryobacterales bacterium
AGTGTCGGCTTGCCCGTATCCAGAGGAGTTTTCAAAACAGTAACCCCGGCCATGCTCGGCATCTGCCCTGTTAGAAAGGATTGCCGCGACGGCGTGCAAACAGGCTGATTGCAGTAGTGTGCCGCAAATCGAACCCCTTCCCTTGCCAAGCGATCCAGGTTTGGTGTTTCTGCCTGGCGATTGCCATCGCATCCCAAAACATAGCCTGCATGATCGTCCGCCAATATGAAAAGGAAATTCGGTTGACGCTTCTGCGTTTGAACCAACGGTGCCGATAACGCGCCTAGGGCTCTACGTCTGCTAAGCATGGTGTCCCTTAATCCACCACCGTATTCCAACCACGATTCGATAGATCCCGATAAATTATGAAACCTGCAACAGCGGCGATAGCCAGCATGCCGAAGCCCAGCGCCGTTTCCTTGAACAGAATTTTACCCACACCAAACAACGTGCCGTAGATCAGCACACAGCCGCAAATCCAATCCAGCAGATTCACCATACCGTCTTGCACAACCTTCACATCCTTAGCCTGCGCGGCGATGGGACCCCAGCCATTGATGGATGGACGAGTGCGTCGGAAGAATGCAACCAGAGTGGCATTCGATTCGGGTGGTGTCAGGAATGTGACGGCCAACCAGACCGCAGTGGTGATGCCCACAGTGATCATCATGCTATATGCAAAGTCCTCGGGCTTGTCGTTGTTGTAACCGAAGATATGCGAAAGCGATAGTGAGACTATCGACGCACTGAGCATAGCTGAAATCTCACTCCAGGCATTGATACGCCACCAATACCAGCGAAGCAACAATACACCGCCGGTTCCCGCACCAATGGAGATCAACAGTTGCCAGGCACCGCTGATGGAATCCATGTTGTAAGTGACTGCGGCGGATATCAGCGTGATGCCAACCGTTGCCAGTTGTGAGATGCGGACATAGTGTTGATCCGATTCATGCGGCTTTAAAAAGCGACGGTAAAAATCGTTGACAATGTAACTGGCCCCCCAGTTCAGTTGCGTTGCAATGGTGGACATATAGGCAGCAGCGAAGGCAGCCACCATCAGTCCGCGCAAGTAAGGCGGCAGGAATTCAATCATCACTTTGATATAGCCGCTTTCCTTATCTTGCAGGTCGGGATACAGTACCAGACTCACCAAACCCACCAGAATCCAGGGCCAGGGGCGCATGGCATAGTGGGCGATGTTGAAGCTCAAGGTGGCCAGCAGCGAATGCTTTTCGTCTTTCGCGCAGAACATGCGCTGAGCAACGTAGCCGCCACCACCAGGTTCCGCACCGGGATACCAGGTGGCCCACCAGTTCAATGAAATGTAGACGAAGAAGGTGATCATGGGCATCCACGGCGAGTTCATGTCGGGAATAAAATTCAGTGCATCACCCCGACCCATAGCATGAAGTTTGAATATCAATTGATCCATGCCGCCCACGCCATTCACTGCTGAAACAGCCAGGATAATCACCATCCCCATCTTGATCACGAATTGAAAAAGGTCGGTAACCAGAACTCCCCACAGACCACTCAGCGCGCTGATAAACGACGTTACCGCAATCAGGCCTAAGACCAGCAGCAGTGCAGTATCTTTCGGGACACCCAGGATCAGCATCAGGATTTTCACCATCGCCAAGTTCACCCAACCAAGCACAATGCAGTTGATGGGGATGCCCAGGTAGAGTGCACGGAATCCACGCAAAAAGGCGGCAGGTTTACCGGAATAGCGGATTTCAGAAAATTCGATGTCGGTCATTACGCCGCTGCGTCGCCACAGCCGTGCGTAGAAGAAAACGGTGAGCATGCCACCTGCTACAAAGTTCCACCACAGCCAGTTCCCGGCGATACCAAACCTAGCGACTAGGCCTGTGACGGCCAGCGGAGTATCGGCGGCAAAGGTGGTTGCCACCATGGACGCTCCGGCTAGCCACCAGGGAACGTTCCGTCCAGAAAGGAAGAATTCGTCAACGCTTTTACCAGCACGACCGCGATAGTAAAGGCCAATGGCCAGGTTGAAGACGAAGTAAAGCGCGACAACGATCCAGTCAAGTGTAGTTAGCTGCACAGAGTTGGATTGTACCGCCGATCAAGGTATTTAAGCCACTTCCGGGTCCTTATACATGTACTTAATCACCGATTTGTACAGCAACAAGTTCGGCTCATCCTGACGATTAAATTTCAGACAGGTCTTGTCGTACCATTCAATATAGCCCTTCAGGATTTCCCCGTCCTTCAACACCGCTACCATTTGAGTCTTACCCTGCATCTGCTTCATATAATAGAAGTTTTCAGCATTCGTTTGCTCTGGCGGCACCATCTTTTTTGGAGCCTGACGCGCTCCTGTGCCCATCGGCTCCCTGCTTGCTGGGCCCATGCTGGTAGTGCGAATTACTCTACGTCCAGTTGCTTCCACGGTGCAACTCCTATTTACTCAATGCGGCGATCTGAATTCAGCCTACCAAGTTAGACGAAACCAAGTTAAGAAGTGTTTCGCCAATTTGTTCCTACATTGCATCACATTCCACAGGTCCCCATCAACCTGCCCGACGCATGTGTCACGGCAAAATGATAATGTCCTAATTGAGCAAAGTAGAAATGTCCTATTGACGGGGTTGACTCTAGGAGTTGCCAAACGAAGGACAACTACT
>JAYWBH010000034.1:0-8152 GCA_043781815.1 Bryobacterales bacterium
GAGCATGCCTGGAAATTGGGTGCGCACGGACTGCCACTCATCGGATCTGGTGATTGGAACGATGGCATGAATCACGTTGGTACAGAAGGTCGTGGGGAAAGTGTTTGGATGGCTTTATTCCTTCACGATGTTCTGCAGTCGATTGCCACTATGATTCAGAATCGTGATTCGGCATTGGCCACCACATACAAGCAGAGGGCTTCGGAATTAGCGGCTGCCGTTGATCTTTCCTGTTGGGACGGGGAGTGGTATTTGCGAGGATTCTTTGATGACGGTTCGCCGCTAGGTTCAAAGGCCAATCGTGAGGCGCGTATAGATTCGTTACCGCAATCGTGGGCTGTGATTTCAGGAGCCACCCAGGCAGAGCGAGCTTTAACGGCTATGGAATCGGCTGAACGGGAGCTGGTGCGGGAATCGGAAAAGCTGGTGCTGCTGTTTAGTCCACCGTTCGATAATTCCACACCGTATCCGGGTTACATCATGGGCTATCCACCCGGTGTTCGTGAAAATGGCGGCCAATATACGCATGGCAGTCTTTGGATGGCTATGGCTTGGGCACGGCTTAACCAAGGGGACCGCGCGGTTGGTCTGCTTCAGATGATGAATCCTATTGAGCATTCCAGAGACATTGCTGGTGTGAATAAATATCGTGGAGAACCGTACGTGGTGGCCGCTGATGTATTTTCTGCGATAGGAAAAGTCGGTCGCAGCGGTTGGACCTGGTACACCGGTTCCGCAGCATGGATGTATCGGATATGGATTGAAGAGGTGCTGGGCTTCCGTTTGGAAGGAAACTCATTCCATATGAAGCCAAACATTCCCACCGATTGGCCAGGCTTTGAGATGACGTATCGACACCACAGGTCGCAGTATCAGATTGTAGTGAAATGCGCTGCCAGCGGTTCGGCGCAAGTGAAATTGGATGGAAAAGTGTTGACGGAAAAACGCGTTCCGCTGGAAGATGACGGGTTGGTTCATCGCGTGGAGTGGCGTTGTTTACATGCTAAACCAAAGTCGGTGAAACAAAATTGACTCTGGCCAATCTAATTCGTAGCTGTTTAGCAAAGATTCGTATAGGAAGACAAATTCAATGAATATGAAGAGTCAGAGAGATCCGGTTTGCGGAATGAACATACAGGTTGCCGACGCCCCTGATTTGTGCGATTACAACAACAAGACCTACTATTTTTGCAGTTCAGAATGCAAAAGTTTGTTTGATGACGATCCAGATCAATATGCGACTCGCGAAATAGGTAGCGGACAGAAGAGCCGGGCCATATCGAAGAGTTAATTAATAACAGCTACGGGATGTGAATCGTTATAGAATGAAGCCCATGTGGTTTCGTCAATTCACTCTTGCCCTCGCTGTAACCAGCGCCATCTTTGCCCAACAGCAACCCTCTGTTCCTGCCATTCCTGCCGATATTCAGGCTGACCTTGACGTGGAATATTCCCGTGTGGGCGAACGCGTCGCCATGGATATTTTGCGGCCTAAGGGGGCGAACGTTGCCAACCCTACTATCGTTGCGATCCATGGTGGTGGATTCCGCCGTGGTTCCCGCACCAGCTACATTCCTTTCTGCATCAAGGCGGTGCGCCAGGGCTATACTTGCGCCACTGTCAGTTACCGCTTTGCACCTCGTCATCAATTTCCTGCACCAGTAGAAGACGTCAAAGCAGCGGTGCGTTTTCTGCGCGCCAATGCTGCGAAATACAACGTTGATCCTGACCGGATTGGTGCCACGGGAGGCTCGGCTGGCGGGCACTTGGCGCTGATGCTGGGCCTGACTGGAGCCACTCGTTTGTTTGAAGGCACGGGTCCGAATCTGGATCAATCGAGTAAGGTGCAGTGCGTTGGCGAATTTTACGGGCCTACCGATTTCACACAGTCCTATGGCAAAAGCGTAGATGCCGCGGAAGTGCTGCCCATTTTTATTGGCAATGATCTGCAGCATAATCGTGAAGCCCATTTGAAGGCCAGCCCGCTTTACTACGTCACACCCATGTCATCGCCAATTCTTGCCGTCCACGGTGATAAGGACGCGTATGTGGCCGTTGAACAAAGTATGTGGCTCACTGACAAGTTGCGTGCATCAGGGGTTGCTGCGGAACTGGAAATTATTCCCGGCGCTGGACACGGCTTCAAAGGTGCTGACCTGGAAAAGGCGGAAGCACGCTTGATGGCCTATTTCGATAAGCAATTGAAGGCCAAGGAGCAGTTGATTCTTATATCCGATCACGGCCCCAAAAAGGAAATTGTGGCGATGATGTGGCCCTCGGGGCGTCAGTTGTGGACAGTCCCCAATGGCGGCAGTCACGATGTGCAACCGCTGCCCGGTGGTGGCGCACTGCTCAGCTATGCATCGCAGAAGAAGGTGGTGGAAGTGGATGGCAAGCAAAAAGAAATCTGGAGCTGTTGCGAGGGCATGGGTCTGGAACATCCCCTGGCGGCGCAGCGCCTGCCCAATGGCAACACGCTGATTGGCGACGCCAAGGTTGGCCGCGTGATTGAAGTGACCCCCGATAAGAAAATAGTGTGGGAATACAAGTCGGAAGACTTGGCCAACATGCGCAGTCGCAATTCCAACCGCACCCCCGCAGGGACAACTTTGATCGCGGTGGAAGCTGTTGGCAAACTGATTGAAGTAGATCAGAACAAGAATATTATTTGGACGTATCAAGCTGCCGATAGTAAGCGTCGGCTATATGTGGGCCATCGTTTGGAAAACGGGAATACTATGATCAGCCTGAGCGATCCAGGGGAAGTGATTGAAGTGAATAAAGCGGGCACGGTGGTGCGATCTGTGGGGGGCGCAAATTTAGGATTTGCATTCGGCTGGAATAGCGGGATTGACATTTTGCCCAATGGGAATTGGCTGTTGAACGATTATACGGGGCGTCGAATTGTGGAAGTGGACAAGGCTGGGAATTTGGTGAATGAGCTGCGACTTGGACCTAGAACGGTAGCTAGTTTGGCCGTGGTGAAGTAGAGACACTATGCCTATCTTAAGTGGAAACCAATCTAATTTCTGTGATCGAAGATCCTTTCTTAGCGCGGCGATTTGCGGGGCGACGGCTGCCATTGCATCGGCGCAAGCTCCGGCAACCGTCTCGCCGATTCCAACTCCACGTGACTGGACTGGTCAGGTGCCCATCCAATATCCCGAACCAGATATTGTTGCGCTGGACAATCGCTTTCGCAAATACATGATCGGCAATACCAGCATGAAGCGTCTGCACACGGGCACTTCCTGGGCTGAAGGTGTGGCTTGGAATGGTGTGGGTCGCTACTTGGTTTGGAGTGACATTCCGGCCAATGTGCAGTTGCGTTGGATTGAAGACGATGGCCGCACCACAGTGTTCCGCAATCCTTCTGGTTACAGCAATGGCAACACGTTCGATTACGAAGGTCGGCAGCTTTCCTGCGAGCATGGCGGGCGTCGAGTCGTCCGTTATGAGAACAACGGCACGGTGACGGTGATTGTCGATAAGTTTGAAGGCAAACGTTTGAATTCGCCGAATGACATTGTGGTGCATCCGGACGGTGGCATTTGGTTCACTGATCCGCCCTACGGAATCAATGGAAATTACGAAGGCTATGCCGCTCCAAAAGAACTGAAAGAAGCGGTTTATAGAGTGGATGGCAAGAGCGGGAAAATGACCAAGATCACCGATGAAGTGAGTGGTCCAAATGGAATCTGCTTTTCACCTGACTATAAGAAAATGTACATTGCCGATACTGGCGCGGGCGGTCGCGATACCAAGGTTTGGGATATGGATGGCATCACGGTGCGCAATGGCAAACGCTTTATTCAATTGGATGTTCCAGGTACAGGTGCGCCATCGGCTGCTGATGGAATCCGTTGCGATGTGGATGGCAACATTTGGGCCGGGGCACGTCCAGGCGTGCAGGTAATCACAGCGGCGGGGGAGCGCATTGGGATGATTCGTCTACCAGAAAACTGCGCCAATATTTGCTTCGGCGGTGCAAAGCGGAATCGGTTGTTCATGGCGGCCAGCCAATCGCTGTATGCACTGTATGTGAATGCGACCGGTGCGCACATTGCTTAAGCTTCTAACCTCGAAGTGTGAGAAAATCAGGCCAAAGCCTTTATGCGATTCGTGTGTTCCTTACTATCCGCCCTGTCTTTGCTGGCAGGTTGCAGCGGCCCTTATTCCAATCCGGCAACTGCTACAGCCAATACTGCAAAACCTTTGGCTGTCACGGTATTGACTACTACTTTGGAACCAATCCCTGAAGTAATTGTTGCTAATGGGGAATTGTTTGCTGAAGACGTGGCATCCATTGGTGTCAAAGTTCCTGGTCGTTTGATCAAGCTGAATGTGGACCTGGGCTCTCAAGTGACCGCCGGTCAGGTGTTGGCGGAGTTGGAAAAAGATGACTACGAATTTCGAGTGAAGCAGGCCGAAGGTCAAGTGGAGCAAACACGAGCGCAACTCGGAATCGGCAACCTGCCCACCGACAACGTTGTGCCAGAAGATACGGCCATGGTGCGCCAAGCTGCGGCTGGGTTGCGCGAGGCCAAATTGATTGGGGAAAACACGTCGAAACTGTTTCAGCAAGGTGTGCTTTCGCGAGTGGATAACGAAAAAGCTGGTATAACTCGGCAGACCGCTGAAGCTCGGTATCAAGCTGCTCTGGAGCAAGTGGCCCAACTGCGAGCGCAACTCACCGAACGGCGCGCGCAACTTTCTTTGGCTCGGCAACAACTATCGGATACGGTGATTAAAGCGCCGTTCAGCGGTGGCATCACCAAGCGCCAAACGTCGGTGGGCGAGTATTTGGGGGTGAACGCTCCGGTGGCCACTATTGTGCGCCAACACCCGCTACGCATCCGTTTGGAAGTTCCTGAAAAGCAGGCGACCAAGGTTAAGTTTGGTCAGTTGATTGAAATTGACATTCAAGGTGGCCAAGGCAAACGCAGTGGTCGAGTAGTGCGGCTGAGCCCGGCCATTGATGCGTTGAGCAGGTCGCTTACAGTGGAAGGTGAAATCCCTAATGAAGACGGAAAAATACGACCCGGTTCGTTTGCCGAAGGTCGCATTACAGTAGATGCATCGGCCAGCGGAATCACTGTTCCGTTCAGCGCGGTGGTCAGTTTTGCTGGTACGGAACGCGTATTTGTGGTGAAAAACGGTGCTCTGGAAGACCATGTGATCCTAAGTGGACGCCGGTTGCCAGGCAATCGCATAGAAGTGCTGAAGGGTCTTGATGCAAATGCAAACGTGGTAGCCAACGCAACGGAACGCATGATGAAAGGCCAGAAGGTCACGGTTTCAGGTCGGTAGCATAACATGCAAAAACTAGCTGAGATATGCGTAAGTCGTCCGGTGTTTGCTGTGATGCTGATTCTTGCTTTGGTGGTGATCGGTGCCGTCTCCTATACCAAGTTGGGTGTGGATCGCTTTCCCGATGTAGACTTGCCCATTGTCAGCGTGCGCACCATGCTGATTGGGGCATCGCCAGAAGAGATAGAATCCACCATTACACGACGTATCGAAGATGCAGTGGCAACGGTGGAAGGCATTGATCAGATCCGCAGTACTTCAACGGAAAGCGTATCTATTGTCACCATCAACTTCAATTTGAATCGCAGTATCGACGTGGCCGCACAAGACGTGCGCGACGCCGTGGCCACGGTTACGAACCTGCTGCCGAAGGATGCCAAAGCACCGCTGATCAAAAAGCTGGATGCCGATGCATCGCCTATTATGACTATTGTGCTGAGTGGCAACAAGCTGCCCAGAGAGCTTTACGAGATTGCTGATCGCACCGTGCAGGACGCCATTGAATCGGTGGGCGGCGTGGGTCAAGTGGGTATCATCGGCGGACAGAAGCGGGCCATTAATGTATGGTTCGATGCCAACCGACTTTCGGCATATCGTATTGCCGCAGTGCGCGCCCGTGATGCGGTGGCTCGACAAAATTCAGACATCCCGGGTGGCCGTGTGGACGAAGGGTTTCGAGAATTAACGCTGCGTACTTTTGGACGTTACCCTGATCCAAAGTTATTCAATGATCTAGTAGTATCTACCATTGGAAATACTCCGATCCGGGTTCGCGATTTAGGATCGGCAGAAGATGGTCATAAGGAACAGCGCACTGCTGCCCGGTACGACGGTCGCGATGCGGTGGCTCTGGAAGTACGCCGCCAGTCAGGTGCAAACACCATTGAAGTGATTCATGGCGTGCGTCAGAAACTACCGCGAGTGATTGAAGTGCTGCCGCCAGGGGTGTCGCTTGATGTAGTGCAGGATCAATCGCGCTATATCGAAAATGCGTTTCATGAAGTGCAGCTTCATTTGATTTTGGGAAGCATTCTGGCATCGCTGGTAGTGTTTGTTTTCATGCGTGATTGGCGCGCTACCATCATTTCCGGTGTGGCTATTCCTGCTTCCATCATCGCCACGTTTGGTGCAATGTACGCAATGCATTTCACACTGAACAACATCACCATGCTGGCCCTGGTGCTAATGGTCGGCGTGGTCATTGACGACGCGATTGTTGTGTTGGAAAATATTCATCGCTTTATTGAAGATAAGAAAATGGCTCCAATGGAAGCTGCAATCGCTGCGACTAAGGACATTGGTCTAGCCGTTATGGCGACCACGCTCAGCTTGATTGTGGTGTTCCTACCGGTGTCTTTCATGTCGTCTATTTCCGGCCGATTTCTTTATAGTTTCGGCTTCACGGCATCGGTGGCCATTCTTGTTTCATTGTTGGTGAGCTTCAGTCTGACTCCCATGATGTGTTCGCGCATGTTGAAACCATCCAGCGATTCCAAGCACAAAGATTCGCGTGCCGGGTTCTATGCAAAAGTGGACCGGGCTTACGAAATCTTGCTGGGCCGGGCCATGGATCATCGGGCGATTGTAGCCGTATTTGCAGTGGCAGTGGTGGCTTCATCTGTCCCGCTTTATAAACTGGTGCGCCAGGAATACATTCCCACCAATGTTGATGAAAGCGAATTTGAAATCAACGTGAATGCTCCAGAAGGGGCAAGTTTAGGTTCCATGCTTTTACTGCTCAATCAAATTGAAGCGGAATGGAAGACACTGCCCGGTGTGGAGCATCTACTGTTCACCATTGGTTCGGGTTATTTACAGCAGATGAATTCAGCGCGAGGCTATGCCCGCATTACGGATGTGGAAGACAGGGTAGTTTCCCCCAGCCGTTTTTGGAAAAATCTGCTGGCGGGCAAGCCCATGGATACCTTCAAAAATATCTATACCCAGCGCGATGTGATGGCGGCCATGCGGCAGCAGGTGAAGCATTTTCCAGACATCCGCACACGTATCTCAAATTTGCAAACGGTGAGTCAGGGCTCGGCTCCAGTGGATGTGGATTTCAGTATCCGCGGGCCAGACCTGATGCAGTTATATAAGTACAGTGAAGCGCTTCGAGATGCTGAATTGAAGATTCCAGGCTTGCTGGATATAGATACCACGCTACGTCTTACCAAGCCTGAACTGCGCGTGTTCATTGATCGCGAACGGGCTGCTGACTTGGGCGTGGATGCTTCTGACATCGCCGGATCTTTACGACTCATGGTGGGTGGCGATGACGAGGTGTCGCGATTCCGCGATACGAAACTTGCCGACGATTACGATGTGGAAGTACGGCTGACGAATGCCGATAGAAATAGTCCCGATACGGTGGCCAAGCTATTTGTACCATCGAGCAAGAATCGCTTAGTGCGATTGGACAATGTGGTGAAGATGGAAGAAGGCATGTCGGCTTATCGCATTGAAGGGTTGGATCGGCAACGGCAAGTGGGCATTCGTTCCAACGTAGCGCCGGGCTATGCGCTGGCCGACCGTTTGGTTGAGATTCGTAAGGCTGCCGAAGATTTACATATGCCAACCGCTTACTCCACAACCATCATCGGACGAGGTCGCGAATTCGAACGCACGTTTAATGAGTTTCTATGGGCATTTCTGCTTTCCATTGTCTTCATGTACATGATTCTTGCCAGCCAGTTTGAAAGCCTTGTACACCCCATTACTATTTTGCTGAGTCTGCCATTGGCGGTGCCATTCGGATTTCTGTCGCTATGGTTTTTCAATGAAACTCTCAACCTTTATTCGGCATTGGGAATCCTGGTGCTGTTTGGTGTGGTGAAGAAGAATT
>JAYWBH010000035.1:0-8144 GCA_043781815.1 Bryobacterales bacterium
CAGGCTGGAAAAAAGTTCAAGTTCTGGGGACATAGCGCAAGGCCTCTTCGCCGAGCGTGTGGAGAATGGATTGATGCAGCGCAGTGCGCGCACCATACCTATCCTTGGCCATATGAATCAGCTTGGTTGCATAGCGAGCAATGTTGATGCCATCGCGGGCGGTATAGTGTTCGTCCCCAGCGTGGGCGTGCTGCAGGAATTCCGCTACATATTCCAGCATTTCATCTTCTGAAAATGGCAGGTTTTGTTTCAGAATCGCCAGCTCTTCATCGAAACCTGGGAAATCAATCAGAATTTGTGGTTGTAATCGCGAGTGAATATATTCCGGTAAATCGAATGTGGAAGCATCGTCATTCATGGTGGCGACAATACGAAATCGTGGGTCAGCTTTGATCTTCAACCCAGTCACAATGGATTCCACATAGCGGCGCGTATCAAGCAGCGGTGCCATGGAAGCCCAGCTCTTCTCGCTCATTCTGTTGCCTTCATCCAGAATGCAAATACCGCCGCGAATCATGGCTGATACCAGCGGACTGGCCACATACTTCAACTTGCCTTCGCCTTCAATTACAGGCGTTATGAGCAAATCTTCCGGGCGAGTATCGGACGTTGCTTGCAGCAGAAAAATTTCCTGACCCAACCGTTTTGCCGCTGCGTAAGCCAGCGTTGTTTTACCCACGCCGGGCTTACCCACCAGTCGCGGATTCATGGGCACGTCGCGTTCTTCAATAACCAGCCAAGCTGCCAGTAACTGCCGCATAACATCTTCTTGGCCAACCCAGGCCACTTCCCATTCCACAGGATGGGCAAGTTGCAGCTTTACTCCGTCAATCGTCACAAACATGTTTCTATTGTCGTTTATTTTGTCACTAACGGCCTAACCGGTAACCCAACCAGGCTGCGGCCAACCCACCCAAATTGCTGGCAAGCACGTAGGCCAATGCACTTTCTATGGAGCCTTGACGGAACAGCGCAATGGTTTCCCAACTATATGCTGAAAATGTTGTGAAGCCACCAAGAAACCCGGTAATCAGAATGATTCGCAACGTCTCTTGCTCTGGTCGTTTCAGGAACAGCGCGCCAACTAAACCAATAATGAAGCATCCGGCAATGTTCACTGCAAGGGTTCCAAGTGGCATGCGCGACCCCAACGAATTGCCCCAGATTGAAACCCAATAGCGGCACAGACTGCCTGCTCCTCCTGCCAGAATGATTCCCAGAATCCGCATCAGACTTAGCGTACCGCAATCGTAACGTTGGCTTGTGTTGTGGCCGCGCCTATGGTGATTATCAGTGGCACTGCGTTGCCCACTGGCGCTGTTTGCGGGACACGAATATTCAACTGCACCAAACCAGCCACCAATCCCGGAGCCCCGCCAACATAGACGATGGGAGCATCAATGTTCCCAATGCGAGCGCTTCGGGTGGCTACAGGCACCGGTAACGGAGCAATGGTTAATTTGCCATCGACTCCCACCGGATTGGTAATCCCTTCCCCAGTTGCAAACACTACGATGATGGAATTCCTGGCGGCTGCATTGGTAGGTCCATTGACGCTGAAGTTATCGTTCAGTAGCACCGCGCCTTGCCCTTTGCCCGATTGATCCAACGTGAAGATTGCAGGCACCACCGCAGTCACCGGAACCGTCACTTCAGCAGAAGTGATGCCTTGATATTGCACAGTAACCTTGGTGTTGGGTTTGCCTGAAACGGAGTAGGGAACCACCGCGCTCACTTGCGTGGCACTGGAATAAATCATGGCTCCAGGCACTCCATCAAACAAAACCTGCGAACTCTGTAAATCTTTGGTGAGCGATTTTCCGTCGGTTGAAACTTGCGCTGTTGCCAAAACCTGCGGTCCCAGAAAAGTGCCGAACACAGTCACAATCAGTCCCGGCGAGATGGCTGCCGACGCATAGCTGGCAGCATTCACAACTCCATTCAAAGAAATAACTGGTAAAGAACCAGCTTGATTCACACTGAATGTTTCTGAGCCAACCTTGATGGTCCCAGCCCTTTGCGTTCCTGAAGGATTTGCCGATGCTGCAAAATCCACGGCGCCACTTCCATTCACGCTAGACCAGGATGGAATGGTGAGCCATGGGGAATCCGACGCGGGCTGCCAACTGCATCCTGCTGAACCCTGCACGTTGAATCTGCCCGTGCTTGTGGTCCCGGCAATGCTGGCAGATGTCGGTAATAAAGTTAAGGTGCAACTTCCGCCTGATTGGGTAACTGTGAATATTTGTCCATTGACGGTGATGGTGGCTGTTCGAATTGCGGCCCCTGGATTGACGGCCACACCATAATCAACCTGACCGTTTGCACTGCCAGACTGGGCCCCTGTCAGCGTTAACCATGCGGCTGAACTCCTCGCCGTCCAAGCACAGTTGGTGGTTACTGCAATGCTGCCGCTGGATCCGGATGCCGGCACTGAAGCGTTGGCCGGACTAATGGCAACGGCACAGTTCTGGCCCAACTGGGTCACCGTCAACACCTTGTTGTTCACAAGTAAACTTCCAGTCCTGGCGGTTGCCGTCACATTGGCAGTCACTGAAAATGCCAACGTGCCGTCGCCGTTTCCAGCGGCTGCACTTTGGAATGTGATCCACGGAACATTCGATGTTGCTGTCCAATTGCAGCCGACGTTCGTAATGATTTCCAAGTTACTGGAAATTCCTTCCGCTGCCGCAGCCAAAGTGGTTTGCGATATGTTCACGTCGCACGATGCCGCAGCTTGCGCTACCGTGAAGGCTGCTGAACCAATGGTGATGCTGGCCGTTCTTGCCTGGGCCGTTGCATTCGCCGTGGCCGCCCAGCTAACAGTGCTGTTGCCTGATCCGCTTTGGTCCGATGTCACCGTTAACCACGACGCTGTCGATGCCACCTGCCAAGTGCATGGCGTGGTTATATTGAAGCTTCCTGATCCTCCCGTTGCTACCGCTGTTGCCGTTGCCGGAGAAATCAAATACACACAACTGCCGCCCGCTTGTTGCAGCGTGAACACGGCATCGCCAACCGTGATACGAGCTGTACGGGCATTGGGAGTGTTGTTCACCGTGGCCGTCCAGGCAATAGTTCCGTTGCCGGTGCCCGATGCTCCGGAAGACATGGTCAACCAGGTTGAATCGCTAACAGCGGTGCGGCTACAACTGGAAACGTTCGCTGTAATGCTGATGGACCCAGTAAGGGCTGATGAACTAATCGATTGGGAACCAGGATTGAGCGTGAAAGTACATGCCGCCGATTGCGTTACGTTGAACGTGGCCGTGCCTATCTGAATAGATGCCGACCTTGAAGCGATGGTCGTGTTGGCGTCGTAATTGTAAGTGATTATGCTGCTTCCAGAACCAGATGTCTCTGCTGGTCTTAGCCAGGAATCACTAGGCACTGCCATCCAATTACAGCCTGTTGGTGAATTCAAATTGATTGTGCTCGAGCCTGCTGCACTTCCGACGGTGGCGCTGCCATTGCCAACACTATAGGAACAAGTGATGCCCGATTGCGTCACGCTGAACGACGAACCGTTCACATTGACCGAACCGACGCGTGCTTGGGAACTGGGGTTCGCCGCAACCGTGATTCCGAACGTCGATGGATTTGACATGCCTCCGCCAAACGAAACTGTGATCCATGGAACATCGGAAGTAGCTGCCTTCAAACAATTCGTGGGATTTCCTGAAGCCGAAAACGTAAGGTTATCCCCAGCCGCTTTAGCTGTTGCTGAACTTGGGGTCAGAATTACGGAACTGCAAGTTTGACCGTTGAGGCCCTCACCGGCAAGGCACACCATCAGCACTGCAAGAATCACGCGAAAAGGCATAAGGTCATTAAAACACTGTTAAGGTTTAGAAGTTGCGATTTCCGCACACACCTTAACGCGGGTAAAGGGTTGAATAAGCTTCCAGATATTTCAACCCGGAACCCGTATTGTAAATCACCATCTGTTCTTCGGGCTTCAAGAATCCATTGGCCAGCAATTTCTCCAGAGCCGCTACACAGGCCGCGCCTTCCGGTGCAATGAACTGTCCTTCATCAGCAGCCAAGCGGACCCCAGCATCCAGCAATTCATCATCGCTCACCGCAATGGCTGTCCCACCGGATTCCCGAACAGCTTTCAGAATTAAAAAGTCTCCCAAGGGCTTTGGCACACGCAAGCCGCTGGCGCATGTTGTGGCGTTCTGCCAGAATTCACTGCGTTCCGCGCCTTGTTCAAAGGCCCGCACAACAGGCTGGCAGCCTTCCACCTGCACCGCGATCATCTTCGGCCGCTTCGACCCGATCCAGCCAATCTTTTCCATCTCATCAAACGCCTTCCACATGCCGATGATGCCAACGCCTCCGCCAGTTGGATAAAAAATTACGTCAGGCAAATTCCAACGCATCTGCTCCGCCAATTCGTACCCCATGGTTTTCTTGCCTTCAATGCGATAGGGTTCCTTAAGCGTAGAAACGTCGAACCAGCCTTCGGCTTCCTTACGATCGCCCACGATCTTCGCGCAGTCGCTGATTAATCCGTCTATTAAAGTTACGTGGGCTCCAAACGCCTTGCACTCAATGAAATTCGATTGCGGAACGTCCTTGGGCATAAAGATATGAGCTTCCATACCCGCTGCCGCAGCGTAAGCAGCCATGGCGCTGGCAGCGTTTCCAGCCGAAGGAATAGCTACTTTTTTTACACCTAATTCGGCACACATGGTGATGCAGCAGGAAAGTCCTCTGGCCTTGAAAGATCCTGTAGGATTGATCCCTTCGTCCTTTAGCCAAAGCTCTTTCATGCCCAATTTAGATCCCATGCGGCTCAATCGCAGCAAAGGGGTCCAACCCTCACCCAGGCTGATAATTGAGCTTGGTTTTTGCGCCGGAAGCACCGGGGCATAGCGCCACATGCTTCTGGGTCCATTGGCCAGCCAATCACGATTCCAGTTTTCTTTCACCTTTTGCAAATCGTATCGAACCAGCAGGGGCCAGCCGCCTGTGGAAAGGTTGTGCAGTTTACCGGCCTCATACCGTTCGCCGGTGACACTGCATTCCAGGTGTGTGATTGTGGTCATAGGAATTTCCCATCATAGCGAACAATCGCTTTCCTCGGACCGTTGATCTTGTAGAATTGAAGCTTCGCCAGTAGAATTGGAGCTTCACCAGTTTCTTCATGCAGCTTCAGGCTTTCAAAAATAAAACTCTTTGGCTAATATTGGCACCCTTACTGACAGGGGCGGCTATTCTTTCGTTCTTAAGTATTTGGTTCCTTCGGTCTGGACCAGGCGGTGTCATTCGAATCACATCCGAAGGCGGCACACTCTCGCCCGTCAATCGTGCAAATCTGCAGAAAGGTTTGGACCTTGCAAAATGTGGGGATGAGATTAAAATTGAAGCTGGAGCGTTTGTGCGCACCGGTGCCGAAGTGGACAGTATTGTTTTCAATGGCTCCACCATGACGGTGACCACTTCTTATTCTCACGATTTTGTAGTTGGGGATAAGTTAAAGCTTACCGGACTCGACGGAACGGTCGCTTCATTGAACGGCAATCAATTTCCTGTCACAGAAGTACCCAGCTTGAACACTCTGACTCTGACCGCCGTTTCTCCGATTCTAAACGTCCCCTATACAAATCCTGGAATTGCCCTGTTTGCCGATAAATTTCTAATCCGTTACGATTCGTCAAAGAAGAATTGCAGTGAAGGCAATGAGATCACTATCACCACAACCAAAAAGGATTGGCTGCCCGATGCGGACATGCGCATTACGCCATCCTACAGGCCTTTAATACCCACCCTGCAGCTAGTCGGAGATTCCGCAAACCGCGCCCTGCTTGGTGTTGAAGACAAAGTAGCTGGACTCAAATTCGTTGGCGTTGGCTTCCAAAAAATTGGAGTGGTGCCCTACACGCTCTACTCCTTCCTGGAAATTGGTTTGAGTGAACCGATGGCTAGCGAAAGCGATTTGCCACAGCGGATCAGCTTCGACCGGTCACTTTTTTACAATGATCATCAACTGGGCAGTAGTTGGAAAAATACCATCAACATGAAGGTCAAAGGATTTTCCTTCCTCAATAATTTTGTGGATGATATGATGCCCAGGCCATCCGATGAGGAAACCTACATAGCCAATGTCGGGTTGTCCTTTGGTCCCTTCACAATTAGAAATAACTATACCTGTTGTGCCATTGGGATTCCCTTCATCTTCGGTGCTCGGGCTGCTGATTTTACGACAGGCAACCCCATTATCAGTGGCATTATGCTGGAACATAATCATTTTTATACCAGCCCCAAACACTATCCAACCTCTCCAACCTACGTCGGCGATGCCAACCGCAGCATTGTTAAAAATTGCTCTGAGCTCAAGACCGGTCTCAATGCTATTTTTCGCTGGAATACTTGTGAAAACCAGTTCTCTGGCGGAGGATCGCAATGGTACGGATTCACCTTCAGTGCCAGATCATTTACTTTTCCAGGGGAAGGAACTTGCAGCCTGGATGCCGCTAAAACTGTGTTGACTTGTCCGCAACTGAAATTTGCAAATCCGATGGCCGGGCATGTTATCGGGGTGGACACCGGGTCCAAAGTATTAGGGGCGAAGTACCAATGGAGAACCCTGGTATCGGCAGATAAATCTGGGCATCGATTTACGATGAGTGAACCCTATGGTAGTGAGGTTGCCGAAACAAATCTAAACATTATGTATTCCGCCAATCCTTGGCAAAAAGTGGACAAAGTGCAGGTCTATGGGAACTACTTCAAGAATGTTGCGGGCGCAATCCAAATTATGGGTGAAGACGCTCCCTATCCCGTGCGGACGGAAAACATTATCATGAAGAACAATCTGATGGTGTACGATTCTCCTTACTTCAAAACTGATCCAAAGTTGAACTTTTACAAAACACCTTTCTATATTTGCTGTCGCGGGAAAAACTACCAATTTGAAAACAACACGGTGTATGAAAATCCCAATTGGAAGCCAGGAATTCAATATGCGCGACTATTCCGATTGGAAGCGGATGCTGGTCAGCCCATTGAAAATGTAAGCTTCCGCAATAACTTATCTCCGTTTTCGTACATGGGTGGCGGTCTGGGTCAAGTTAAAACCATGGTGACCGCAGACTTGTTGAAAAACGTTTCCTTTCGTAACAACACAATGGTAGGAAGCGGCACCGCCATTCAGCCTTGCGCCCCAGAGGATTGCCGAGGTAATTTTATTGACGGCACTTATGCTCCACAGTTTCGCAGCGCTGAGAAGAATGATTTTTCGCTGATGCCTGGTTCCCCTTACTCCAACGCAGGCACCGATGGAAAAGATCTGGGCGTAAACATAGAGGAAGTCGCTGTGATTCGGGAATTGAGCGTTACCGCTGAAGCCCACTCGTTGCTGTTTAGTTGGCGGGTTCCCGTTGTCATGAAGACTATGGGATGCCAGTTGGAAGTAAGTCCGAATAGCAATTTAACAACGGATCTTGGCTCCTACCAGGTGGTAAACGCACTTCGGCCAGACTACTTTATTCGCGCTGATTCTGACCGTTCCAACAAGCGCGCATCGCAAAGTGTGGATAGACTGGTTCGTAAATTTCAGGTGGGCCAGAACAAACAGGAAGCCGATGACAATGGTCAGATGCGGAATTTAGCGCTCAATCCCGGTACCGATTATTACTACCGCTTGATGTGCGGTGGAGCAACGGAAAGAGGATCGGTGCGGACCACGAAATGAAATGGCTGAAACACGTTATAACCGCACTGGCATTGCTCGGCGGCCTTGTGTTAATAATCCTCTGCACTCCGCTGGTCTTGTGGTGGTCCAACTGGCTATCTGGAGATTGGCCTCTGGATCCGGCAAATGATCCAGCAAAAGATCAAAGCGAAATTCTCATTGTCCTGGCCGGTGGGGCGCTTGATCAGGGAATTCTGGGTGACAACACCTATGGCCGCTGCGTGTACACGATTCTTGCTTATAGAGAACGAAAATACAAAACAATTGTGTTGTCCGGAGGATCAACTGGCGGACCTTCCGTTTCAATTTTGATGCGAGATTTCCTGGTGAGCCATGGGATTCCTCAAGAAGTTATGGTGCTGGAAACGCAATCCCGTTCCACGTATGAAAATGCGCTTGCCGTTAAGCCTATCGTCGAAAAACTGGCCGGACGCAAAGTATT
>JAYWBH010000036.1:0-8136 GCA_043781815.1 Bryobacterales bacterium
CACAGTGCAGAATGAACCAGCCGATGCCACCCGCGTGTTGCAAATTAACACTGGCAAGAATCCACGGGGCATTGTCATTACATCCACCGATCAGACTGCTATGGCTTGGTTCTTCCCAGGATAAGGCCACCGGAGCCTGGGCAACCAGTTCCATGAACAAGGTGCGCGCTGCTGATTCGATGGACGGCAAATTCATGCAGGATACGGCAACGGCATTTGCCGCGCTGGCTTTGACCAAGGTGCCTTGACCAAGGTGGAGGGTCCGAAGAGATAACGCTTTGGTTGATACAAAACTTACCCGAACTGCACTACTTAACTGACTATCACCTTTTAGCTTTTGATCTGAGTACGAAACCAATGGAGAATCAAATGAGACACCTCAACAAAATGAACCTATTGCTAACAATTCTTGCTGTTGGCATCACTTATGTATTGGCCAGTCGCCCGGCAACGGTCGCAAAGGCCCAAGCGACAGATAACTTGACTCCCGGGATGTTGTTCGGCCCACTTTGGGTAGCCCCAGGCCAGCATCTGGAACTGTGCGCATCTAACCTGGGTGAAGGCGACATAAATGCGTTGATTCACTTTCGGAACAATACAACTGGCGAGGTTTCGGGCATTACCGAAATCACAATGAAACCTGGCGGTGGCGACTGCGCCTATTATCTGGGGGCGGGGCGCGTTGTTGGCATGGCGCGTGGCGATGGCCGGGCATCGGATTGGGTGAGTCCATCGAACGCCTTGATTTCAACCATGTCTGTTGTCGATAACGACGGAAAAACGTATGCAGCAGTGCTTGGAAACGCAAAGTTTTGGGTACGAGGACTGTAAGCAGGCGAACTTTTCTGGGCGCTTTAGGCGCTGTGAATTCGCTGCGGGCGGCCACTCCCTCCAATTGGTTTGAGGCAATCCCGGCAGCGCAAAGCGGCATCGGCTGGATACATGAAAACGCAATGTCTCCTCAGCGGTTCCTACCGGAATCGTTAGGGCCTGGCGTTGCGTTTCTGGATTACGATGGCGACGGTTGGATGGACGTGTTCCTGGTCAACAGCGGACCGGCCGATTTCTTTCAGCCAAAAACCCAGTTACGGAATGCGCTGTATCGTAACAATCGAAACGGCACCTTCACCGATGTTACAGCGCGAGCTGGACTGGGCGGAGGTGCATCGTTTGGTATGGGCGTGGCTGTTGGCGACTTCGATAACGATGGGTGCCCCGACCTGTTTGTGACTGCCTATGGGAAACCCACGCTCTATCGCAATCGTGGCGATGGGACGTTTGCCGACGTGACTGCTAAATCGGGCATTGTCGCGCCGCCTTGGACCACCAGTGCGCTGTGGTTTGACTATAACGGTGACGGCTTGCTGGATTTGTTCCTATGCGGCTTTGTGGAATACACAGCCAACAGCCAAAAACTATGCATTTCCGAACGAGGCGGCAAGCCCGGATACTGCATGCCGCGTATGTTCAAGGCGGGGTCGTGCCGGTTGTATCGGAATCGCGGTGATGGAACGTTTACTGACGTCAGCCGGGAGACAGGCATTGCGGCCCGACCGAGCAAAGCACTGGGCGTAGTAGCCACGGATGTCAATAACGACGGACGCTTGGACTTGTTTGTCGCCAACGATACAGTGGAAAATTTCCTGTTCTTGAATCGAGGTGGACGTTTTGAAGATGCGGCATTCGGGTCAATGGTGGCTTTGAGTGAAGGCGGTTGGCCGCGGTCTGGCATGGGTGTGGACGCAGGGGATATCAATGGCGATGGTTGGCAGGATCTGTTTGTGGCCAACATCGACAAAGAGCGATTTTCTTTGTACCGCAACACCGGCCATGGAGTGTTCGACGACCTGTCGTTTGGCGGCGAATTGGGCCGGGCAACCTATTACCTAAGCGGCTGGGGCTGCAAGCTGGCCGATTTTGATAATGATGGAATTCCAGAGCTGTTTGTAGCCAATGGCCACCCCGATGATATGGTGGCAGAGCGCACACCGCATGTGACCTATAAGGAGCCGATGCTGCTTCTACGCCAGCAAGACGGACAGTTTCGTAACATCAGTGGGCAAGCAGGGTCGGCATTCAAAGCGTCCTATTCAGCAAGGGGTGCGGCAGTAGGCGACTTTAATAACGATGGTCGGCTGGACATTCTGGTGGGCGTAAATGGTGGTGCGCCGTTGTTGCTGCAGAATCGGGAGAGCAGTGGCAACCACTGGGTGGGATTGACCATGCGAGGGGTGAAGGCCAACCGCGATGCGGTAGGTGCACGGATCACCTGGCAAGCCGGGGATGTTCGTCGCGGCAGGTTAAAAGGGGCTGGCGGAAGTTACCTTTCTGCCCACGATCCGCGGGAGATCCTGGGTTTGGGGCACGCCGCAAAAGTGGATTGGATTGAGGTCCGGTGGCCTGCGCCTTCCAGTCGGGTGGAACGGTTTGTGGGTGTTGCTAGCAACAGGTATTCAGTTTTAGAGGAAGGGCATGGTGAAGTGGTGAAGGCAACTGGGGGTTAGGGAATCGGGGCGTTTTTTGGCATCAGCTCAAATAGAAAAACACATCCTAGTTGTGCTTGGCGGCTGGCTAGTAACCCTTTCCTTGAATCGGTCGAGAAGGGTTGGTTCTTCATGTTTCCAATGAAAAACTGGAAAAACTGGAAAAACTGGGTCGGAAAAACTGGGTCAGCCTGAACTTACACCTTTTCGACGTACCAATAAGGAGGCAGAGCCATCTGGCACTTTTCCTGGTTTCTACAGATTTGGAGTTAATCGCAAAAGGTTCTTAGTTTGAATCAGTTATGACTTAGTTTAACATCCGGCTTCGAGTGAACCCCCAAGGAACAGTTGGCGAGGCAAGGCGCAATCTGCGAGCGAGAACAAAGCGATATCCTCGGCATTCACGCCAAAACTCGCCTAAAGAGCTGTAAAACCGTCCTTTTTTGCATCCTCGGATAAACGCGAAATTGTACCAGTGAGCTCTGCCTCCTTATTGGTGAGTCGATAAGGTGTAAGTTCAGGCTGACCCAGTATTTCCGTAGGGGAACAATGGGAGGCAATTCAGATTCGAAACGGTAGATGAAGGTCATTCGCCCTTCCGATTGGCTCCTACGTGGTATGCCCAGCCAGGGATCGAGCAATTTACGCAAGGCCGACATCACGGGACCAATCGGCCCCGGCGAGATCTGGACGAGATCGATGTCCTCCGAATATCGGGCGGGCGTCGGCAGAAACAGTTTGTGAAGCGCCGTACCGCCGCGAAACGCTAGTTCACGGCTCAGTAGCGGATCACGAAAGATCTCCACGAGCGCGCGCGACAGAACGAGATCTTGCTCCACCTGTGCGTCCGTCGGCCAAGGTGCTTGCTGTCGCCATGCGACGATGAAGTCCCGTTGGATCATACGTCGTCAGGCTCCACCTTGTCGTTGACGATCACGCGCCAACGGGTATCGCGGGTGATCTCTTTGCCGACGGTGTCGGGGCGCAGCAGGACCGGCCTGGGCGAATGCCCGTCCAGCCACTTGGCCAACTTGGACACCACCTTCGCAGCCCCGACCAGTTCAAGCAGGAATCCAAGACGCTGAGCCGCCGCCAACTCGCCGTCGGCTTCCGCAGCCTGAACCAGTTTTTGCGGATCGATCTTTTCCGCCAATTCAGCCAGCACGGTGGCGACGTGATTCAAGTGGCCAGCGCGATCATAGTAGCGGACGAGGTCCAGCGCAGTCGCTTCCGGGGTTGAGACGCGAATGCGGCCACTGGGAGTCTTCACCAGATCGACCGGAGTGCGTTCAAGGTCCTTCTTCAGAAAAAATCGAATTCGGTTCCGGCCAACGCTCAATGGGCGAAGCTGCTCTGTCGCGAATACCTGGAACTCCTGTGGCTTTTGATGCGCGGCTCCGTGTAGTTCCGCAGCCGAGAGCAGACCGACGTAGTAGGGAGTCTCGTGAAACCGCATGAGCTGGTCAATGAACGAAGCGGCGGGCGGTGCTCCCGATTGCCGGTATTCGAGCGGAACGATGGTGTAGAAGCCCCGGCGGGGAGTGGCGAGTCTTCGTTTCGCTTTCAACCGCTCCGCTGCCCGTTTGAGGGCAACCGGTGACACACCCATGGCCGCGAGCGCGTCGTTTCGCGAGAATGTGTACTGTCCTCGCTCTTGGAGGGAATCCACGAAGTCCGAGAGAGTAACTGACGGCCCCACATACATAAAGTACCATAGTAAGGTTCGTTGTGTATTTTTACGGTCAATCACAAATGGAGCTCTCGAAGAAGCGCCGCGAATGCCTTCCAGCGAATGACGCAAACCGCCGGAATAGAGTTGATCGATCAGTCATTGACATCAGCCCCGCAACCAAATCAATCGCCAAAGTTCATTTTCATATATAATCTAGAAATTGTATTTCAGGGCCCTGTCGTATCGATCAAAACCCTAATGGAAGAATAGTGATCTGGCGATCACTCAACCCAATCGAGGAAGTGACCATGTTAAGTTTTACAAAAAGAAGTACGCGGTTAGTCGCGACTAGAAATAATTCTTTGGCCTTAGTTGCCTTGCTCTGTTGCCTGCTATTGCAGCCAACTGATCTGCTGGCGCAAAGTGGAGCGGGGTCCATCCAAGGTACGGTTCAGGATATGACCGGTGCTGCAATACCAGCAAGCACCGTTAATGTTGTGAATACCAAAACAGGGGTCGCCAACAACACTACGGCGAACAGCATTGGTTTTTATTCGGTTCCAGGTCTTTTCTCGGGAACCTATACCTTAACCTTTACTGCGCCGGGCATGAAGAAATATCAGACTACGTTCACACTTCAAGACGCGCAGAACGCAGCCATCAATCCGAAACTCGCAGTCGGCGACGTGGCCGAAACGGTGACGGTTACCACTGAAGGGGCGCAATCCATTACCTATGATAGCGGCACGGTCAGCACGCATTTGGATGCCCGCCGCATTGATCAGCTTCCACAAAACGGTCGCAATATTTTAGGTCTCGCCCAAAATACAGTGCCTGGCATTGAAGCTGGTGGCACCCGTGCAAACGGAGTGATGGGTGAAGGTATGGAGTACACCCAGGACGGCGCGCCGATGACAAATCGCAACTTCGGCAGTGCCGGTAATTCAGCCCAGGCCACTCTGCCCGATCCCGATTCTGTTGAGGAAGCTAAGTTCGAAACACTGAACTCCGGCGCACAGTTCGCCACTCCGGCAACCGTTATTTTGACGACAAAGTCAGGCACCAATGCGATCCACGGTTCCTTTTTTGAAACGGCCCGCAACAACGCCATTGGTGTGGCCAAGGCGCGCCAGAACCCAGCCAACTTCGCCGCACCAAAACTGATTCGCAATGAATTCGGCGGTTCAGTTGGGGGCCCCATCTTTATCCCTAAAATTTATGATGGCAGAAACAGATCGTTCTTCTTCTTTGCGTATGAGCGCTTCTCGTTGCGTCAATCCTCCGACCAACTGGTAAGAGTGCCGACAGTGGCCATGAGAAATGGTGACTTCAGCGGACTGATCAATGGCGCTGGCATCCAGCAGATCATTTACGATCCAAACACCACCCAGGCCGGTACTTTGCAGCGCACGCCGTTTCCCAACAACCAAATTCCCATCAATCGAATCAGCCCGCTGGCCAAGACGATGTATGCCGCCACGCCACTGCCACAGACTGCCGATAATCCGTTGGTCAACTCCAACATCACAGACATCAATCCGATTACGCAGACCGTTCCTAATTTCACCACTCGCCTGGATCACGTCTTCAATCAGAACAACCGCATGTATTTCCGATTTACTGACATTGATCAGCAGCAGCAAGCACTGCGCAACTATCCGTCCGCTTCACCTGCCAACATCGCCGGTGGTGGTCTGCCCGCCGGAGCGACCGGGTATCAGACAATCCCCATTCAAACGATCAGCGGAGCCTTGGGATTCTCTCACGTGTTTTCCCCAACATTCTTTTCTGAGACAATTGTGAGCCAACAATGGCAGCGAATGTATGTTCAAGGAAACGAGGTTTCCCTGGGGAATTATGAAAAGCAGTTGGGACTTCCCAATAATTTTGGTCAGGGTGGCTTTCCGGAAATTGGATCGAACCTGATTATGCCTTATGGCGGTTCCCAGTGGTATTACGGCATGAGCCAGATGGTTGCCACGGTGGACCAGAACTTCAACAAAGTTTCTGGTAAGCACCAGTTGGCCTTTGGCGGCCGCTTCCGTCATGAACGCTTCGGTTATCTTTCGGATCGTTCACCGGATCAAATTCTATTCTCAAATCAGGCCACTGCGGTTTACGATCCAACCACCGGTGCCAACTATGGTGCCAAGCCCAATACCGGCTACCAGGATGCGGACTTCTTTCTTGGGGCAGCCAGTTCTTACAGCCAAAGGAAGAACGCACCATTCGGGCATTCACGGCTGCGCGAAACCGGGTTGTATTTTCAAGACAACTTTCGAGTCAATCGGCGTCTGACAATCAACGCCGGACTGCGCTGGGAAATGCATCCTGCCCCGAAAATTAAGAACGACGAATTCGTCACTTTTGATTTGAAGAGCAACTCAATTGTGCTGGCCAAGGAACCTTCTGCTTATGTGCAAAGCGGATTTACCACGCAAGCCATCCTGGACAATTTGAAGAACCTGGGAGTGAAGTTCGCAACCCCGCAGCAAGTGGGACTTCCGTCAGCAGGCATGTACGGCAACATGGCGAATTTCATGCCGCGTCTAGGCTTCGCCTACATTCCTCCGATTAAGAATTTGGGCACCGTGATCCGGGCGGGCTATGGAGAATATATTTATCCGGTGCCGATCCGCAACTCTGTGCGGTACCTCACCTCAGCTTATCCATTCACCGCCAACTACACGCAGAGCTACACCTCCGCATCCCAAGCGCCGGACGGATTGCCAAACTATCTGCTACGAAATTCGCAGTCCGTAGTAGCAGGGCTGAACAGCGCCAATGTGGTTGACACCAACTCCACTACCGCGCTGCTTCCCGGCGTCAGCATGATGACGCTAGCCGCCAAGTATCCACCAGCTCGCGTACGCGAAGCAAATCTGACCATTGAACAACCTTTCAAGGATGGCTCAGTCTTGCGTCTCAGCTATGTGTTCACGCACGGAGAAAATCTGGATCAGAATTATTCATACAACAATGCACCTTCCACTTATGTTTGGGAACAGGTCACAGGAACAATACCGCCGACAGGCACTTTCTCTGGAACGGCCACCCGTCCTTATGACCAGAAGACCTGGGGCGGCAATGTGGTTTCGTTGAAGACGGGCTGGTCAAACGACAGCGCGATTCAAATCAACTATCAGCGTCTATTCAGGAAGGGATTCGGCTATCAGGCTTTCTATGTTTACTCGCGAGCTTTCCGCGTGGGTGGAAATACTTTCCGCGATAACACTTTGTATCCTGCATCGAACTACGCTCCGGGTGTGCTACCCAAGGGGCTTGACGTCGGTACTGATCTGGAGCCAAGCCGCGCTCTGAATCGCTATGAGAACTATCATCCTGACATCGCCATTCCAGTTCATCGGATGAATTTCAATGGCATCATGGATGTCCCTGTGGGCAAGGGAAAGCATTTTATGGGCAATTCCAACCGCTTCATGGAAGCTGTGTTTGGTGGGTTCCAGATTGCCTTCACCGGGCAGGTTGTTTCGCAAAGCTTCCAGGTTGCAGCATCCAACTTTGGTGCAACGAATCCGATTGAAATTTATAAAGGTGGTGCGCCAATCACCGATTGCCGCAGTGGTGTTTGCCGTCCTTCCTATCTTTGGTTCAACGGATACATTCCTCCTTCGGTGGCCAATGCTGCTAAGAACGGTGTCACCGGCTTGCCTACCAATTACAAGCCATACCTTGAGCCCATCAACAATATTCCAGGCACGCCGAACTATGGCAATAACAACGTCACTGTTCCTTTAAAGAACGGGACTTCAGTAGTAACAGGATTTCTTCCAGGACCATCTGGAGCCAACCCGTTTTCACAAACCACCCTGCTTGGACCTTTCAATCACAACGCCAATATTTCGCTTTACAAGTCCGTTTCCCTTTCTGAAAGGGTGAAGGTCAGATTGAACATAGACGCGTTTAATGCGTTCAATGTGCAAGGCAACAACAATCCGAATACATCGGACGGTATCCAGT
>JAYWBH010000037.1:0-2645 GCA_043781815.1 Bryobacterales bacterium
TTGCGTGCTGCCCGGAGTGGCGCATCACGTAACACAACGCGGAGTCAACCGCGAAGATGTCTTTTATTCTCATCGGGATCGGGAAACTTACCTGACTCTTGTGCAGGATCAACGCAAAGATGCCGGAGTGCATATATTGGGTTGGTGCTTGATGATCAATCACGTACATTGGGTGGTGGTGCCGGAACAGGAAGATTCCCTTGCAGTACTATTCCGTAGGGTAAACGGGAGGTATGCGCAGTACCTGAATGCTGGACGGCGACGGACCGGACACCTGTGGCAGAACCGCTATTTCTCTTGCCCGGTGGCGGCTGAGAAAGAGGAAATTGTATTGCGCTACACGGAGTGGAATCCGGTGCGAGCAGCCATGGTGGGTAGGCCGGAGGAGTACAAATGGTCGAGCGCAGCGGCGCACTTGGTCGGCCCGGTGCCGAGCGAATTCCTTTATTAGATTGGACTTATTGGAGCAATCTGGGTGGAGGGGAAGAATGGAAACGTCGATTGGAAATGACGGAGGACGTGCGCGATGTGCAGCGCTTAAGACGCGCAACATACGCCGGATCGCCGCTAGGTTCCGAGGGTTTCGTGGCGGAAATAGAGGAAAGATTTGGACGTCAATGGAGGAAGCCCGGTCGTCCGAAGAAGGATGCGGGGAAAGCCGAAAAGGGGACAGAGCGGACTGCTACAGTATTGGCAGGATGAAAAGGTGTAAGATCAGGCTGACCGAGTTTTCTCGTCAGGCACTAACGGGAGAAGCACCGGTTATCTATCTGCACCCGACGGCACTTTGGTGAAGTTCACGGGACAAGGTAGGGATCAAGAAACCGCCGACCCAACAACGCTGGCGGGTCTGGATTGGTTCAATGCGCGTTATATGAGTAGTATGCAGGGGCGGTTCCAAAGCGCCGATCCGGCGAATGCGGGGGCGAGTCCGGCGGACCCGCAGACGTGGAATGGTTATGCGTACGTGAACAACAATCCTCTGACCTTCACGGATCCGACTGGGGAAGGGATTTTTGCTTGGATTGGCGGCATCATAGGAGGATTCTTCGGAGGACCCGGGGGAGCGTTTTGGGGCGCTCAGATAGGTAACGGAATTGATGCAGCGGTCTTTGGACCAGACAGCACGAAATTCGCTGGTGCTCCCGATATTACCGGTGGCCTCCTCGGGTCTGGAGGTCCATTGAGTCCGGGGAGCATTAATAGTGGCCAATGGAGCGAACAGTCACCACTCGGGGGTGGGGGTTCTCTTCAAGGTGGCATTGGTCGGGGATTGATCATTCAGAACTACGCTGAGCCAAGCACGGAATTCTTTGCTGGCGCTGGAGATAGTCTGACTTGGAATGCTACTTGGTGGGCTCGTAAAGGAATGGGCACCAACGATATTATTGACTTCAACTCAAGCGCATACCGACGAGGGGCATATTTGGGAAGTGGCGTCGGGTTAATGCTAAATGTCGGTGGGGCTATGAAGGTAGCGGCGAAGGGTGCAATGGAGGTTGCTGTAGGCCGAGGCGACCTACTAAGTTCCCCCATTCACGTGACATTCAAAGTTGGAAAACAGTGGATGCACGCTAACGGTGAACAACTCTTCAAGATGAAATTCCGAACTACGGGTGCGGAAGAGCTTTCCAAGGAAGCGTTTTGGAGATTCAAAGTGCCTATTCGTTATCCATCTGCAGTTGAACAAATGGCAGTTTGTAGGGCCCCCGCCCTCTCATGTGTTTCGGGTGCATTCCATGCCTTTCTCAAGGGATGGGGTTGGTAGTGGGAGCACAGGACCAATGTCAATAGCAGATACAAACCTCAAGACAGAAGCCTTCTTTGATGTAGGTGAAGAGGTGTGTGCTCCACTCACCGGGAATGAGTACTCCATACTTAAAGATCCTGCTGGTATTGATGTTTTGCAACGAATAGCGTTGGGATTGCGTGGCAAAGGGTATAACGTCACAAAGGTTAAACGAGGGAAAGGAATACATGCGGCCTGTATTGTACGGCTCAGTAGTTCGTGCGAAATTGAAGTCTTACTTGGCGTTGTCAGGATCAAGCGCGGCTATGTGAGCTGTTACTTGGACACCAGCCGATCCAGACCATTTTTTGGTTGGTTTGAACGTGGTGAGCCATCAGATTGGGATTGCATGGAACAGTGGATGAAAGTTCGTGACGCAATTAACGATGTCATCGTGGATAAATTAGGGCTGCCTTCTGTGGAATGGGTTACACCAATTGAATCAAGCGATCGTTGGGCAGATAGAAAGTCAGCAAACTAAGAGCGGCACAACACGAGAAAAACGCTACTAATTCCCGCCTTTCTGACCGGCGGCAGTTACTGCTCTGTGTTACACCCTGCAAGTTCATGTGTTACAGGTGCTTTTTACGCTTTTGTAAAAGGATGGGGTTGGTAGTTAGAGGAGAATCGAGAAGATGAACCTATGAGCACTTAAGCAAGAAGCGTTTTTTGATGTTGCGGAAAATCTATGCGCCAAGCTTGCAGGGCAGGAGTACCCCATATTCAGCGATCCTGCGGGGTTGGATGTTCTTCAAAGGAAAACCCGGTCAGCCTGAACTTACCCTTTAACGATGATGTGAAACGGAGGCAGAGCGCCTTGGCACAATTAGAGAGAATGTAGCCGATGAAAAGGCAC
>JAYWBH010000038.1:0-8121 GCA_043781815.1 Bryobacterales bacterium
AATGGAATCGCCACCGTGGAAATGGTGGAAGCTGTTTCCCAACAAGGCATGCTGGGATTCTTCGGGGCTGCTGGATTGTCTCTTCCTGAGATTGAAAAGGCGCTGGTTCGCCTGAAATCTTCATGCGCGGGGCTCTCCTGGGGCTCGAATCTGATTCACTCCGTCCAGGATCAGGAATTAGAAGAAAAAACCGTGGATCTGTACCTTGCCCACGGCGTGAAACGTGTCTCCGCATCGGCATTTATGGGTGTTCGACCCAGCGTTGTTCGCTATGCCTACAAAGGCATCTATCTGGACGCCGATGGTTCCGTTGTTCGACCGAATCATGTGTTCGCCAAGATTTCCCGACCAGAAGTGGCCCGTCAATTTCTGATGCCTGCCCCTGCCACCATGTTGCAAGCTCTGGTGGCAAATGGTGGACTCACGGCACAGGAAGCGGCACTTGCAGCGAACCTTCCCGTGGCCGAAGATTACACCGTGGAAGCGGATTCCGGTGGTCATACGGATAACCGACCCCTGGTAGCACTGCTGCCCACCATCATGACCGTGCGCGATGAAATTGTGGCCAAGTACAACTACCAGCGACCCATTCGAGTTGGCTGCGGTGGCGGCTTGGGGACTCCCTCCGCTGTGGCGGCGGCATTTGCTTTGGGCGCTGCCTACGTCATGATCGGTTCAGTCAACCAATGCACGCGCGAAAGCGGCCAGTGCGAACATACTAAGAAGTTACTTTCCCAAGCTGGCTTGGCCGATGTGATGATGGCTCCGGCTGGGGATATGTTTGAGTTAGGCGTCAAAGTTCAGGTGTTGAAGCGCGGCACGCTGTTCGGCATGCGCGCCACTAAATTGTGGGAACTTTACAACCGTCACGAATCGCTGGAACAGCTTCCTGCGCCCATTGCGCAATCGCTTGAAAAAGATATTTTCAAAAAATCGATGGCCCAGGTTTGGGAAGAGACTCGACAGTATTTCCTGAAACGCAAACCTGAAGAAGTGGAACGTGGCGATAAGGATGCCAAGCATCGAATGGCGCTGGTGTTCCGTTGGTATCTGGGTCAATCCAGCCGCTGGAGCATTACTGGCGATAAGACCCGCGTCATGGATTATCAAATTTGGTGTGGCCCTGCCATGGGGGCTTTTAACGAATGGGCGGCTGGCTCATTCCTTGAAGATCCAGCACAGCGCGGCGTGGCAGAGATCGGTTTAAATCTCATGCACGGTGCTGCGTCCGTCATTCGCGCGCAACAGTTGCGCGCATCAGGCGTCAACGTGCCATCGCGCCTGTTTCACTATCATCCAAGACCTTTAACAGAAACTGCCGGGAGGCTTTCCCATGCCCAAGCAATCTAAATCGTCACCTATCGCAATTGTTGGTTTAAGTGCGCTGTTTCCAGGATCCAATACCGCCCAGGGCTTCTGGCGCGACATTGTTACAGGCAAAGATCTGATCAGCGACATTCCACCTACTCGTTGGCTCATTGAAGATCATTACGATCCTGACCCCAAGGCTCCTGACAAGACTTACGCGAAGCGCGGATCGTTCCTCGGTGACATTGGGTTCGACCCTATGGAATTCGGCGTGCCTCCTTCGGCTATTAATGCTACGGATACTTGTCAGTTACTCGCCCTTATAGTTGCCAAACGTGTACTGGACGATGCGTTGAATAGCCAGTTCACTGAAGTGGCCCGGGAGCGCGCCAGTGTGATTTTGGGCGTCACCAGCGGTCAGGAATTGTTTCTTGAAGTTGCCAGCCGCATGCAGCGCCCTGTCTGGGTGAAAGCACTGCGTGAAAGCGGTATTCCTGAAGATCAGGTAACTGTTATTTGTGATCGAATTTCAAACTCATATGTACCTTGGCAGGAAAATACATTCCCTGGTCTGCTGGGCAATGTTGTAGCGGGTCGTATTGCGAATCGCTTCAATTTAGGTGGGACAAACTGTGTAACTGACGCGGCTTGTGCCAGTTCACTTTCGGCCTTGCGTATGGGTGTAAGTGAGTTGGAAATGGGCCATTCCGACTTAGTAATCACCGGTGGTGCAGATACATTCAATGACATTTCCATGTACGTCTGCTTTTCGAAGACTCCGGCACTATCGCCCACTGGCGATTGCCGTCCGTTTTCGAGCAAAGGCGATGGCACCGTCTTAGGTGAAGGCATGGCCATGTTTGCCCTGAAGCGTTTGGAAGATGCTGAACGCGACGGCAACCACGTCTATGCAGTGATTCGCAGCGTTGGGTCATCGTCAGACGGACGCTCGAAGAGTATCTACGCTCCAGTGGCTGAAGGGCAGGCCAAGGCCATTCGTCGCACTTACGAAGGTGCCGGATATGGTCCTGAGACTGTGGAGTTAGTAGAAGCCCACGGTACCGGAACGGTGGCTGGTGACGCGGCGGAGTTCGGCGGATTGAACATGGTGTTTCGCGAAGCCGATGCGAACAAAAAACAGTGGTGCGCGTTGGGCTCAGTGAAATCGCAAATTGGCCATTGCAAGGCCGCGGCAGGGTCTGCCAGCTTGTTCAAAACGGTGCTGGCGCTGCATCACAAAGTATTTCCACCAACATTGAAAATCGAACAGCCGAATCCGAAGTTGAACATTTCTGAAACTCCGTTCTACCTGAACACGCAGGCACGCCCCTGGGTCCGTGGGAACGATCATCCACGTCGTGCTTCCATGAGTTCGTTCGGCTTTGGCGGAACCAATTTCCACGTGGCGCTGGAAGAGTATACTGGCCCTGCGGCAAAGCCTGCGCGCTGGTGGCAATCACCTTCTGAGTTAGTGCTACTTGGTGCCGATAGCAAGGCTGCGCTGATCAGCGCGTGTCGTACTTTGGCCACGAAGAAATTGCCGTTGTCGCACATTGCGCTGGAAAGCCAATTGAGTTTCAATGCTTCTTTGCCCGAACGGTTGGCCATTGTGGCTGACTCTTCTGCTGACTTAGTGCAGCGGCTGAACAAAGCTGCTGAATCAGGACTTGCTGCTGCCCCCGGCACTTACTACACAAGCGGATCGCAACAAGGTAAGTTGGCCTTCTTGTTCCCCGGTCAAGGTAGCCAATATCCCGGCATGACCGCCGATGTGGCCATGACGTTTGACGAAGCCTTACACGTTTGGGATCAAGGCGCGCAATTCGCCCCAGTCGTATTTCCTCCACCCGCTTTCACAACGGAAGAGAATGAAAGTCAGTTCCGCAAGCTGACGCAAACAGAAAATGCACAGCCTGCCATTGGCGCGGCCAGTGCGGCTTTATTGGCTGTACTTACTAAGTTAGGACTGAAGCCGGACGCAACTGGCGGCCATAGCTTTGGTGAAATTACAGCTCTCTATGCTTCCGGCGGCATTACGCTGAAGGCGCTGATGGAAATCGCCAGGAAGCGCGGCGAACTGATGGCCGTCGCCTCCAGTGTTCCTGCTGGTATGTTATCGGTCCGCAAAGATGCGGCCACCGTTCAACAACTACTTACGGAATGGGCGTCGCCCGTGGTTGTAGCCAATCTGAACAGTCCGCAGCAGACTGTTGTTTCCGGTGCTGCTGAAGCTATTGCAGATGCTGAGCGTCGCTTCACTGCTGCCGGTTTGAGTGTGGTTCGCCTGCCGGTTTCCACTGCGTTCCATTCCCCGCTCGTCGATTCCGTAGTTCCTGATTTCAAGAAATTTCTAGCTGCCGAACCAATGGCCGCACCTGCTATTCCCTGCTATTCCAACCGTGATGGCCAACTGCATCCAGCCTCTGCCGATGAACTGCGTACCCGCATTGCCGAACAGATCGCAAAACCGGTTTACTTTCAAACCATGGTGGAGCTCATGTATGAAGACGGCGTTCGTACTTTTGTGGAAGTTGGACCCGGTGGAATACTAACATCACTTACTAAGTCGATTCTGGGAGACAAGCCGCATTCAGCCATTAACTTGGATCGTCCAGGCCGTCATGGCTTGGTATCGCTGTGGCAGGGGCTTGGACAATTGGCGGCGTTAGGCATCCCCATGAATTGGGCTGCACTGCGCGCTGGTCATGTTTTGGAACCTTTCGAAAAACCGGAAGATCAATCCAAGTTCCTCATTACAATTAACGGCGGCAATTATGGCCGTCCCTACCCACCAGCAGGTGGAGCGGCTGCACTGCCCAAGCCTGTGAAGAAAGCACCTGCGGCAATTACAGCTCCAATGGTTACACCAACGCATACTGTGACAAAACCAGAACCCACCAAACCCATCATTGCTGCGGCCCCCATCCCTGCACCTATTGCCGCAACTGCCGATTCGCTATCGGCCTATCAAGTTTTTCAAGAATCCATTAGTGCCGCTCATCATAGCTGGCAAGCGACGTTTGCCAAGGGACACGACGGTTACTTGAAGGCAATGGAATCGGCCTATCAAAGCACCATTGGTGGCGTGGTTCCTGTTGTTCCTGTTTTTCAGCCAGTGGCTCAACCGGTGGCAATCGTAGCGCCTGTAACTGTGCCAGCGCCTGCGCCGATAGTCCGACCCGTGGCCGCAGTCGAACGGCCCGCAGCGGTGTCCGCACCCAAGCCCACTGCGAACATCGACAAGTTGCTGCTGGCCTTGATCGCCGATAAAACCGGTTACCCGGAAGAGATGCTGGAATCCGGTATGGCCCTTGAAGCCGACCTGGGAATTGACTCTATTAAGCGCGTCGAAATCTTCTCCGCTTTGCAGGAAAAGCTTCCCAACCTTCCAGAAATGGATCAAACGGAAATGGCCCGCCTGCGCACCATCGGCGACATCATCGCGCACTTAGGCGTAAGTCCAGCTCCAGTTGCTGCTGCGGTTGTTCCATCGGCTGTTCCCTCTGCGCCATCGGCGGATATCCGTCCCATTCTGATTGCTCTCATCGCTGAAAAAACCGGCTATCCGGAAGAGATGCTGGAACCCGGCATGGCCCTCGAAGCCGACCTTGGCATCGACTCCATCAAGCGCGTGGAAATCTTCTCTGCTCTGCAAGAAAAGCTCCCCGGCATTCCTGAGATGGATCAAACGCAAATCGCCGGATTGCGCACCATCGCCGATATCATCGCTCATCTCGGTGAAAGTCCCTCCGCCGTTGCTGTAGTTCCATCGGGAGTTTCATCTGCGCCATCTGCGGACATTCGTCCGGTCTTAATCGCTCTCATCGCTGAGAAAACCGGCTACCCGGAAGAGATGCTGGAACCCGGCATGGCCCTTGAAGCGGACCTGGGAATCGACTCCATCAAGCGCGTGGAAATCTTCTCTGCTCTGCAAGAAAAGCTCCCCGGCATTCCAGAGATGGATCAAACGCAAATCGCCAGCCTGCGCACCATTGGCGACATAATCGCGCATCTCGGCGAAAGCCCCGCACCATTAACAATGTCGGTAGTGCCATCTGCGGACATTCGTCCGGTCTTAATCGCTCTCATCGCTGAGAAAACCGGCTACCCGGAAGAGATGTTGGAACCGGCCATGTCGTTAGAAGCGGACTTGGGAATTGACTCCATTAAGCGCGTGGAAATCTTCTCTGCCTTGCAAGAAAAGTTACCTGGCATTCCGGAGATGGATCAAACGCAAATCGCCAGCCTGCGCACCATCGGCGACATCATCGCCCACTTGAATGGGGCATCTCCGGAACCAGTGTCGGTTGTAAGCAGCAAGATAGAATCCCCGCGATTCGCCGTCTCCACCAGGAGGGTGGATCGGCTAGGACACGTCACACTAGACAAGACCGACGGCCCCGTTGCAATCCTTGGTGCTGAAGCTATTGCCAAGGCCATTGGCAAGATCCTTACGAAGAAGGGCTATCAGATTGTACCGGCCATTACCGACGATACAGGCGCAGTGATTTGCCTTGCAGGCTTAGAGAACTTTGCTGACATCCATGCTGCAATGGCCGCCAATCAAACAGCGTTCGAAGCAGCCAAATCTGTGGCTGCGCGCTTCGCCAAGAACGGCGGCGTATTCGTAACCGTGCAAGACACAGGCGGAGACTTTTCATCACCCAAAGGTTGGAACGCGTGGGCTGGCGGACTTACGGGATTAGCAAAAACAGCTTCGATGGAATGGCCCAAGGCTCGCGTAAAAGCCATTGACATTGATGTGGCCAAACGCACACCACGCGAAGTTGCGGAAGCCATTGTGGAAGAGTTGTTGAAAGGTGGCCCAGAACCTGAAGTGGGCCTGACGTCAGCCAATCAGCGCTTGGTTCTTGAAGCGACACAAGCCGAAACCAGTGGCCCAGCTTTGAACGTGGATTCCAGTTCTGTAGTTGTGGCAACCGGCGGGGCGCGTGGAGTGACGGCCGTTTCTTTGATTCGTTTGGCACAAACAGCGAAGCCCAAAATTGTTTTATTGGGTCGCACAGCACTTGAGAAAGAACCGACGTTTTGCCAAGGTGCCAATGACCAAACCGCTTTGCGTCGTGCTTTCCTCAACGACGCCCAAACACAAGGCCTGAAGTTAGACCCAGCCAAGGTTTCAGCCAAGGCTGGGCAAGTATTGGCCACACGTGAAATTCAGGCCACCATTGCAGCAATGGAAAAGGCTGGTTCAGCAGTGAAGTACCTTGCCATCGACGCTCGCAATGCAAAAGAACTGAGCAGCGCGTTGGATGCGGTTCGCAAGGAGTGGGGGCCCATCACAGGATTAGTGCATGGTGCCGGAGTGCTGGCAGACAAGCGTTTGGAAGATTTAACGGTAACTCAATTCCAGTCCGTGTTTTCCACTAAAGTAGAAGGCCTGGCCGCTCTGCTGGAAGCCACGACGAAAGACCCTCTAACGTTTATCGTAATGTTTTCGTCCATTGCGGCTCGCACCGGGAACATCGGCCAGACTGCGTATTCCATGGCCAATGAAGTGTTGAATCGAGTTGCATGCGCGGAAAGTGTACGACGCGGTAATTGCGTGGTCAAGTCACTCAACTGGGGACCTTGGGATGGTGGTATGGTCACCGCCGGACTTCGCAAACATTTTGAAGATCAGGGCATTCGCCTTGTTGGCTTGGAAGAAGGTGCCAACCTTTTCACCGATGAAATTTTGAACGGCGGTAGCAAGCCTGTGGAAGTAGTGTTGGGTGGCCTGCCCAAGCTCCCCAATCGCGAACTGCGCATCCGCATTGATCAACATTCGCATCCCTTTCTGGCGGACCATACCATTCAGGACATGCCCGTGCTGCCCACCGTGGAAGCACTGGAATTTTTCCTGCGATGCGCCAGGGCACAAGGGAATCAATCGGGTCCGCTGGTTTGCACCGGGCTGAAAGTTTTGCGCGGAGTGAAGCTGGATCAATTTACTACCGGTGGCAATCTGTTCTTTGTTCGACCGAAGACAGACACGCTGTTTGAACTGGTTTCGCCCGACGGCACTCGTCACTATGAGGCCACGATTACTGCTGGTCCCGCTGCTAGTCCAGCCAAAATGAGTCAATTCGAATTGAAAGAATTCCCCTGGCCTGAAGCGGATATCTACGGCAAATTATTGTTCCACGGCCCGGCGTTTCAAGTGATCCGCAAGGTGGAAGGCGTATCTGCAGAAGGCATTGCCGGAACGTTGACAGGTAGCCTGGATCGTAACTGGGTGGACGGACATCGGCATAGCGATGCGGCTATGTTGGATGGTGGTCTGCAACTGGCCAGGCTCTGGGGCTATCATTCGTTGGGCAAGCCCACGTTGCCAACCAGCATCGGCAGTTTGTGGATCAAGAATCCAGGCTGCGATACCAATCCAGTGCGATGCCTGGTCTCGGCCCATGCCGTGGGTTCCAACAAAATTGTTTGCGACATCGGCTTTGTAGGAAAGGGCAATGAATTAGTTGCCACCATGACTGGCGTGGAAATGCACGCCACCGCAGGTGCGTAGCCGAAGCGCGCATGTTTGAACCAATCGCAATTGTAGGCCGGGGTGCCATCTTCCCTGGCATCACAACTCCCGCTGCATTGTGGAACCTTGTGGTGACAGGCACAAGCGGAGTCACCGCGTGCCCTCCAGACCGTTGGGGCATTGCCAAAGAAATCATGATGGACCCGCTTCGCCCTGCTGAGCGCGTGTTCACCGATCAAGGCGGGTATGTCACCAGCTTTGAAGAAATCTTTGATCCAACCGGCTTCCTGATTCCAGCGGAAGAAATTCTTCGATACGACGAAATGGTTCAT
>JAYWBH010000039.1:0-2643 GCA_043781815.1 Bryobacterales bacterium
TGGGATCAAGGGCGGTCGTGCGATTGGGGCAACGGACGCGGTGGGCGCGCAGACGGCGGAACCAGGCTGGTCGCGAGAACGGGTGATTCGGACAGAGGATGTGGAGGCCACAATCTATTCGGCGTTAGGGATTGATTGGACGAAGTTGGTGAAGGATAACCGATTCGGCAAGGGCTACGAGTATGTGCCGGAATCGGGGAATGATGTGTATGGACCGATTAATGAGTTGTGGGGTTAGGACTTTTACTAGAGCTTAATTGTGAAAATCCGCGGCAGGCGAAACAGCCTAATGCCACTTAGTGTTCCCGCATCCCCGTAGAATCTCCAATCTTTGTTGGGATAATCTGTGGTTAAAAGACCGCTCCCTTGCGGTCACGGCTCTGTAACATACTTCGCTTCAACACTTGAAGCTGTCCGCTTGCGGAAAATCTATGCGGCACTAGGCATTCAGCCTGCCCGTTTTACCGGTGGGAACTTGTGCAACTAAGAATTAGATTCGAGCAACTAGCTGCTGATTGCATTGAGCATGGTGAAGCTACGCCTCTACGGCAACCTTTCCTGTAATCTCAGGCCCTGAGCTTCTTTCCCAAATCCCCATCACCACACCCCACCGCCTGAACGCGCGATAATCAAAAGACTTCACGATGGCAAGCTACAAGTCCGATCAACCGCTCAGCGAAAATAATCATCTGCTCCGCTGGGTGGAAAAAATGGCCAAGCTCACAAAGCCCGCCGCAATTCATTGGGTGGATGGTTCTCAGCAGGAATACGATTCGCTCTGCGAACAGCTCGTCGATAGCGGCACTTTCATTAAGCTCAATCAGGATCTGTGGCCGGGTTGTTATTACTCCCGCTCCGATGCTAACGATGTTGCCCGAGTGGAAGACCGTACCTTCATCTGCTCACTTTCGAAAGATAGCGCTGGCCCCACTAACAATTGGGTGGCCCCGTTTACCATGCGGCGCAAGTTGAAAGAACTGTTCGATGGCTGCATGCAAGGTCGCACCATGTATGTGCTGCCTTACAGCATGGGACCCATTGATTCGCCCATGGCACAAATCGGCGTGCAGTTGACTGATTCGCCTTACGTCGTGGTGAATATGCGCATCATGGCGCGTGTCAGCAAAGCCGTCTACGCGGAAATCGACAAGGCCGAAAAACGTGTTGTGCCTTGCATGCACTCGGTGGGCGTGCCGCTGCCTCCAGGCACGAAAGACGTGATGTGGCCCTGTAATAAGGAAAAGTACATTGTCCATTTTCCTGAAACTCGTGAGATCTGGTCTTATGGTTCGGGCTACGGCGGCAATGCGCTGCTTGGTAAGAAATGTTTTGCCTTGCGCATTGCATCGAACATCGCACGCGATGAAGGTTGGATGGCTGAGCATATGCTGATCCTGGGCGTGGAAGATCCCAAGGGCGAAAAGACCTACGTGGCTGCGGCATTCCCCAGTGCTTGCGGCAAAACCAATTTCGCCATGTTGATTCCACCGGAAGGTTTCGAAGGTTGGAAGGTCTGGACCGTTGGCGATGACATTGCCTGGATCAAGCCTGATAAGAACGGTCGCTTGCGCGCCATCAATCCCGAAGCAGGATTCTTTGGTGTGGCACCAGGCACTTCTGTACAAACGAATCCGAACGCCATGGCAACCCTTGCCACCAATAGTATTTTCACGAACGTGGCACTTACTCCCGAAGGCGGTGTGTGGTGGGAAGGCATGACCGAACAGCCTCCCGCCGAATGCCTGGATTGGCAAGGAAATAAGTGGACACCGGCGATTGCCAAGGAGACTGGCGCTAAAGCTGCGCACCCTAACGCACGATTCACAGCACCTGCTTCGCAATGTCCGACTATCGACCCGGCCTGGGAAGCTCCCGACGGAGTGCCTCTCAGCGCTATCATTTTCGGTGGTCGACGTGCAGCCACCATGCCCCTTGTCTATCAGGCTTTCAACTGGAGTTCCGGTGTTTACATGGGGGCCACGGTTGGTTCAGAGATGACTGCCGCTGCTGCTGGAACTATCGGCAAAGTGCGTCGCGACCCTATGGCTATGCTGCCTTTCTGCGGCTACCACATGGGCGACTATTTCCGACATTGGTTGAAGATGCAGCGCTCATTGAGCGAGACTCCGCGCGTGTTCCACGTTAACTGGTTCCGCAAGGGTGCCGATGGTAAATTTTTGTGGCCTGGCTTCCGTGAGAATATGCGTGTGCTGAAGTGGATTGTGGATCGTGCGCACGGACGTACTTCAGGCCAAGAAACGCCGATTGGATGGACGCCGCGCTACGAAGACATTGAATGGAATGGCCTGGATTTTCCAAAGGCGAAGTTTGAAGAGCTACAGCATTTTGATAGAGCCGCGTGGCGTGCGGAAGTGATTCAGCACGAAGAGCTGTTCATTGAACTTCACGATCATTTACCACCTGAAATGATTTACGAACGGGAACTGCTGATTTGCAGATTATGAACAGCGAATTGACGTTGCGGGTCATATTGGCAAGCCCACCCGCAGGTGTGGATTTTGGATTGCAAAAGGGCAAAGGTATACCTTATGAGACCATCCAAAAGCAACGGTCAACAGGTAAAGACCTCTCCTTTGAATTTACTGTTGGACTCAAAGTAGGTCCTGATTTTACTGGTCCGCT
>JAYWBH010000040.1:0-8118 GCA_043781815.1 Bryobacterales bacterium
GATACCGTCACTTTCCACCCAAAGCGCGCCAGCCTTAAGCCGAAAGTCATCTATAAAGCTGGAGGAGCGATCTGAGTCGCTGTGTTGTGCGTAACGCCACAAAAAATACCCGGATGTGGGGTCTCGGATAACTGTTAAGTCCCCCCTTTCCGGATTTCCCACTTGGAAAATGAATATCTAGTAGCACTCGGCTAGCGCTAAGCGAAATTTCACCTACTCCGGAGAAACCGGTGATCGTCTGCTTGGATTCAGATAACTGTACGCGTTCAACCCGCTGCTGGGAAAATGCCAAGGTAGATCCAATGACCCAAATGAGTTTTGCTAGTTTCATAAAAGAAAACCGTCTCAACGTGATCTTGCACTGATTCCCTCTAGTAATCCAGAGGAATAACCAGATGGCACTTTTCCCAACTTCTACCGATTGGAGTCAATAGCAAAGGATCTTAGTTTGAATAAGTTATGGCTTAGTCTAACATCCGAATGCAAGCAAATGCCCAAGTAACAATGTGCACGGTAAGTGGAATTCTGCCAGCCGAAAGGAGCGATATCCTCGGTATGCACGCCAAAATTTGTCTATGGACCCGTAAAATTGTCCTTTTTCGCATCCCTCCAATCGACTCCGCCTTTTTATTTGTGAGTTGAAAAGGTGTAAGTTCAGGGCTGACACAGTTTTTTATTCACCGCGTTCGGTTCCTTTCGACGCGTTGAAAAAACGATCTCGGACATCGGTATTCACCAACAATCTGGGGTTAATCAATAATTGCTGAAAAGCACTTAGCCTCATCTCAAGTCCTTCGAGATTATCAATCAGAGAACTCGCCGGATGTTCTGGGGAGATGTTCAACGCTTCATTTCGAACGTCTTCCAATGTCAAGTTCAGTGCTGCCAAACGCACGCTCAAAGGCGGGTGAGTGTCCGTAGGATGAGGATCATTTTTTGAATCCAACCCATTTAAGAGTGACGATTGCATCTCTGAACGCAGATACATGACAAACAAATTACTGAGGTTTGAAAACAGTTCGTGAGCCTCGTATTCATCCTCGTCGATGGTTACAGTGCCCTTTTTTAGCCAATCATACATTAGCATCGTGAGATGAACCCATACGCCGGAAAAAGCAAGGACTTTTACAAGTCCTGTCGCAAACGCTGGTGCTCCCGCCACTTGACCAGCCAAGGCATCGGCAGCCAACTCACGTTCTCGACTAAGTTTTTTCTCGGCCCCAGAAAAGCATTCGAGAAAAAAAGACAGCATGTAGGCACCTGGAATAAGGGCTACCGCGCCCCTGCCACTGATATCGATGGCCTCGACAATAGCTTGAAGTGAGTCCACTGTCCCTCGATAGATTGGATAGAAGTTCAGACTGAACTGTGTGTCCAACCCTTTGAAATGGCCCAGTTCGTGAGCAATTATTCCTTCAAGTTGTTGACGATCAAGAATACGACATAAAGGAGCAGAAATATACATAGTCCTTCCCTTGAGTTCCTCTCCCCAGCACTCAACATTTGCCTCGGTGACAAAGAATGTGGGTGTCAGTCCCACAATAAGGTGGTGGGGTATCTCCACTTCGACTTGTTTTGCAATATCACTGACGAACTCCCATAAATGTGGGTATTCCTCAGACTTGAGCGAATTACCCACAACGGTTATTTTTGCTCTTCTAACACAATTGAATGTCTCCCCGATTATGGTCACCGCACCTAATATCGCAGCGAAAGCTAACAGGAGAAGAAGAAAGTAGTGTACTCGCCCAATTATTGCTGCTTCAATGTAGTACAGGGTCCCGACCAGGACGAAGCCTTGAGCGACGACAATCACTGATATTGCAATACTGGAAATGTATAGACCTGGGGCAAATATTGCGAGTAATAGCTTTCGACTTACCTTACAAACAGCACCTGCGATCAGCACAACTAACATATAGAGTAAGCTGCCGATTGCTGCCCACCATGCCACCATGCGGATAGCTTGAGCACTTTCGGAGCTTAAATAGATATCCCATCCAAGGATCAGATAGCCAGTTAAGGGCATGACGAGGAGAACACACAATAGTTTCAGTTTGTTCACGTCCGACCATCCTTATATCGACAATTGTCAACCATCATCATCGCATTGTTTGGGTGCAACGAAGGACGGTTTCCGCCAGTCCCGACCACCAGAATGCCATCTTCTAAATGCCGACTGCGCATGGATTGAAGAACCATCACTCCCAAGCGTGGAAAAACTGAAAAGAGGGCGTCGTTTGGGTCGGCCGGATCCTACACTGTTTCATCCTAGTCAATATGGAGGCAGAGCCAACTGTCACTTTTCCTAGTTTCACATTCGAAGCCAAGCACAAAAGATTTTTAGTTTGAATAGGTTATGGATTAGTTAAAACCCTACCGCGAGCGAACTCGTAAGTACCAGTTGGCCAGGCAGGGGAGTATCTGCGTGCCCGAACAAAACGATATCCTGGGCAAGCTCGGCCAAAAAGCAGTAAAACTATCCTCTTTTGCATCCCTGCAGAAACACGAAATTGTGCCACTCGGCTCTGCCTCCTTATTGGTAAGACGAAAGCTGTAAGTTCAGGCCGACACGGTTTTTGTTGTTAGCCATAGTGACGGCCACTTCGTGTACGAATCAGAGTTTTCGGTACAATCGGCTATACTCATGGCATTTTACTTCAATCCGTTGGTAGTAGAGACTTTCGCACGACTGCGTGGAATTACCGAATTCCTAGAAACCATGAACGATGGAATCCCTATCGTGAAAAACAAGGAGCACCAAAACCTGGAGAAACTTGCTAAGACGGAGGGATGGAAAGTTGAAGAATACTTTCTCTGGAGAAGCCACTTGGAACATAGATTCGACACTTGGATTTCGACATTCGCCGCCTATTCAGCCACAATCCTCCTTTATTCGGTGGTTGAGACGCAACTAAATGCGTTGGCTGATTACATGCACGATAATTCAGCAACAAAGATCCGAGCAAGACATATGCAAGGTAAAGGAATCGAACAGTATTCGATCTATTTGAAGCTTGTCCACGAAATTGACCTAAATACGGATAAATCATGGAGTTGCCTCAGGAACCTACAATCGCTCAGAAACATCATTGTGCATCGTGGCGGAAGGCGAGGAGAATCCAAGGAGCAGCGAGGAGAAGTTAATAGACTCATTTGTGCTTATCCAAGCCGTTTGGAGCTTCGACAATTCGAGATGAACGATCAGATTTGGCTGTCGATGGACCTGTGCAGCGATTTCGGTCGGCAAATTGATGGCTTTTTCCAACGAGTCTTCGAGAAATGCGGTCTTCCTAGACAGAACATGTAACCGAGTGGTTCAACATAAGGAATGGAAACCTGGGTCAGCCTGATTTTGGGCTGAAGCATCCTCTCAATATGGAAGCAGAGCAAGTTGGCACATTCTCTTAATTTCTACTCATATTTTTATCTGCCGTAATCAACATTTCAAAGCCGGCTTGTTCAGCGGCATTCAACAAATCTCCGTTGGCAAGTCGCGACCATCCCAGTTCAAAAGCCTCGCTCACCTCATGGCCATGAATATGGCGGCGTAAAGGGGCGGGGGTGCTGTGATCAAACAGGATGCGCATCGAGCTTCGTAGTGGATGCGCCCACAAGCAGCGGGGCATCAAGGCTGCGGGCGGCGAAGTTAATCACGGTCACAATCTGTTCCCGCGTCAAATGAAACCATTCCATGATCTCCTCAATACTGGCCCCGACTTCGAGATTTTGAAACACGATGGATACAGGCATCCGGGTGTCTTTAAACACCCAAGCGCCGCTCACCTTGCCGGGTATACTTTCCACGGCTGGGCATTGTGACCAGTTAAGCGCTGCCATTTTTGTACTCCTTCGTTCCTATTGATCTATTTTCAAGGTAGCGAATCTCGGCGTTGCTGTCACGAAAATTTCCTAGAGCCATCGCAGAATTTGATTCTCGCCTCCTAGCTGCGAGCGCATAGCAAGCCCAAAATCGAACTCCAGGACTTCGACCACGGGGAAAACTACGGAGGAAACTGGGTCAGCCATCTTGCATTGTTTTATCCTATCAATATGGTGGCAGACCCCCTGATTTCCTAGCCGGTGCATCGCAATTTGGCGATGCGCCAATCATTAGATATCGGTCAAACTCCGAAGTCTAAATGGTTAGTTAAAGTGGGGCTGACGCTACTTATAGTCAACCAGACGCTCTGCATCTAGGCTCGCAAATGTAGTGGCAAAATCCACGCCCCTCGCAGTAAAGCTCTTCAGTGGGGTATTGTTCCCAACTTGCAGCCGACCATACTGACAGCCAACTATATTTGCGTTTGACGAATTCACGGGAAGGACTGAGCAATATGGCCGGAGAAATCATGAATTGGCCGTCACTCGTCTTGGCAGTGCAGGTAAATGTAGCTCCCGCACTATTGACTCCGCCCAGGCTGGTAAGGGAGGTTCCGCTGATCTTCACTGTACCCGCAGGGTCTCCGCCGGTCCAGGTCACCAACTGACCTGCTGCGCGATCCACGGTCAGCACGCTATCCATATTGGTCCACTTCAGAATGGCTGGTACGTCAACCGTGGCTCGAACTGCACCTATATCCTTCCCTCCGGTTCCGCTAATGGTAACAGTGCCCGGTTCCAGATAGCCAGGTAATGTTCCAAAGAAAAGGTTGCCGGAATAATACGGTGCGCTGCCAATGGGATGGTAGGAATCGCGGCCTTTGAACAACGACACAGCCGCGCCGACTCCCTTCACCACAATGCTTGTGCCCGCGTCTAGAGCAAGAGGGACAATTGGATCTTCTGGAAAACTCTCAGCATAGGTTTGCGGAATTGCAGAAATACCACTAAGCGCAACAACCGAGCATGCGCCAGCATTCATGGTGTTGAAGGGATTTCGTGAGGAGTTTAGTTGAGCGGCGAAATATTTAACAAACGTCGCGCTCGCCACATACATGTTTTCGTGCCCGCCTGCGAAATGGCCATTGAGGTTGAATTACTTACCACGTCATTAATCTTCAGTGTCACGGGCACGCGGCAACCGGTTACATTAGGAACCGTGAATGCAATTTGATCGACGCCCGCACAACAGCCAGACCGCCCACGATAACTCACGGTAGCCGACTGGCCCCCCACCGTAACTTCCACTGGCAGGCTGCTCAGATCACCCGGCAATGGCCCTGCCGCTTCATTCCCCCTTACCGCGCCCAGACCCGTCCCCCAAATCACAGCCACGTCGCCAGGGCTTACCGCATTGGTGAGCGAAACCACCTGTGAACTTCCGTTAGTAATGATGCCCGGACCGCTACCACCCTGGTTTGCCGCAAAAATACCGAAACTGTTTGGCACGATTTTGAAAGGGGCCGCAGCACTCGCCCTACCGTTGTAGGTGACTGTAAGCGTGGCTGCGCCCGCTGTCGAGTTGGAAGGGATAATGGCCGCAAGCTGGCCCGCCGATGTGTAGATCATGATGGCATCGGCGGATGCGCCTGCCGATGTAACTTTCACCGACGTACCGCCCAAGGTAGTGGGCAATGGATAGGCACCTGCTTGCTGCAAAGTGGCAGGACCCATGTTCGCGCCGAAAATCACCACCATGGACCCTTGAGCGATGGCACCATTTGGCTGCCCCGCTAAAGCGAAACTAGCAACATTTACGATGCCGTTTGGGGTCACAATCGGATTTTGTGCGGTGGCTAGACCCACGAAACCAAATGCAATAAGAAGCTTCTGACCGATCTTCATAATGACTTTTCTCCAAAAAACGAAAATTTTCAACTTTGCAGCGAACATAGGCTAACCGCCAGATAAGATAACCCTGAGGCCAAATCTCAATGGCGATTTAATAAGACTATGTGTTGGATTGGAAATGATGGCGCGGACAATGGGTGTCAGCCGTCTGTCATTATCGTTGAAATCAGCCCGGAAATCGAACGGTTAGGCTAAATAGCCTTGGCCGTTCCTTATTCCACTGAGGCCTTTTTACGAGGTCAATCGTTACGCTATTGATGCTTACAGATCAGTTGCCAATATGTCAAGTTATGTAGCTGGTTTACAGCGATTCCGCAAGCAACTTCGAGGACACCATGGAAAAAGTTAGCCGGATCTTGCATTGTTTCCCGTTAGTCTAACATCCGAATGCAAGTGAATGCCCAAGCAACAGTTGGCGCGGCTAAGTTGGGATCTGCGAGCGCGAACAAATCCGAAAAGGTGTAAGTTCAGGCTGACACAATATCTTCAATCGGCAAGGGACATTGCGTTTGTTGACAAAACTTTTGGGGTACGAGTAAGCTCCCGCCATTTTGGGGCTTTTGGTTCAAGAACGGCGATGGCATTCGGCGATCCGGCTTTCGAGGAAAGCTCGTTCGACAAGATTCTGCGTCGCGCGGGCGGCTTTTTCGAAGGCCTCTGCTGCGTCGTGGAATCGCCCCAGGCGGCAGAGTAAGTCGGCACGTACGGCGGCCACTAACGGATAACTATGCTCTTCCCGACTCAGCGGTTCGACCAACGCAAGACCCATAGCCGCACCCTTCGCCATACCGACAGCGATGGCGCGATTCAGGCGTGTAACCACGTCGGACTGGAGCCTGAGAAGGCAGTCGTATAGACCCACAATCGCCTGCCAATCTGTTTCATCGAAAGAAGCCGCCTGCGCATGATGTAAGGCGATGGCAGCTTGCAATTCGTACAGGCCGGGAATCTGCCCGGTGGCTCGCGCCCGCCTTAATAGATGAAATGCATCATCGATATATTGCGAATTCCAGCGGGATCGATCTTGATCCTGGAGCCGCACGAGCGCCCCATCCGCGCCGACCCTTGCATCGGCCCGGGCGGCTTGCAGCTTCATCAACGCCAGCAGTCCCAGAGTCTCCGCCGAATCGGGAGCCAGCCGCAGCAGTTGTTCGGTGAGATAGATCGCCTCTTCACAGGCTTCGTTGCTAAGCAAAGCGGAACCCTGGGTGGCCGAATAGCCTTCATTGAAGATCAGAAAAATGGTGAGATGAATCGCCGGAAGCCGTTCGGCCAACAGACCCGGGCCGGGCGATTCAAACCGGATTCGAAGAGTGCGAGCGGCGCGCTTCGCACGGACCAGGCGTTGCTCCAATGCCGTCTCGCTACAGAGGAACGCACGGGCGATTTCCGGGATGCCAAGACCAGCGACATAGCGCAAGGCAAGGACGGTCTGGGCCTCCGTTGGCAGACGACAATCGGCGCAACCGATCAACATGCCCAAGACATCGTCGGTAAATGTTTGCGGCTGGGCCGCATGCTGCAAGCGGGCGTTCTCCATCCACTCAAGTTCGGACGCTGCCAGCGCGCGGACTTGATCGTGACGGCGGCGATCCAGAACGAGACGCCGCGCAACTGTTACCAGCCACGCAGCAGCGTTGTCCGGACGGCGACCGCCGCGCCACCCATCCAGAGCGCGTAGAAGTGCTTCCTGCACCGCATCTTCGGCATCTTCCAGATCGCCGCACCAGCGCGCGATTGTGGCCACGATCGACGAAAGCTCGCGGCGGCTGAGCAATAGGTCTGTCGTGGCCTGTTGCATGCAACTACCCTTGCTGCATGGCCTGATTGTAGTCCAGCGACAATACCTCGCGGATTTCTATCGTGCCAAAATTGGCGCCCGGACAACGTTCGGCCCAGGAAATCGCCTCCTCGCGGGACGGGACTTCGATCAAATAGTAGCCGCCCACCACCTCGCGAGCCTCGGTGAACGGACCATCTACGACGCTTTTCTTCCCGCCGCGAATTTGGATCTTGGTGCCACGAGCGGAGGGCAGCAGCGCCTCCCCGCCACGGCGTACACCTGCCGTATTCATCGATTCCGTGTATTCGCGATAGGCCGCAAAAACGCGCTCCCGGTCCGCCGGGGTTGCCTTCGCCTGGGCACCTTCGTCACCTTGAATTACGAGTAAGAACTTCATTGGAACATTGTCTCCTTACGGCCATGTCTGTTGGGCCTCACTAGATTGACGTGCGAATCAGGCCGGGGACGACAATAGAGTCAATCACGAAAGTTTCTTAGTTTGAATCAGTTATGACTTAGTTTAACATCCGACTGCGAGCGAACACCCAAGTAACAGTTGGCGCGGCAAGTGGGAGCGAAAGAAACTGTCGTTGGAATTGGCG
>JAYWBH010000041.1:0-8092 GCA_043781815.1 Bryobacterales bacterium
CCGAGCTTGTGCACAACATGGCATCACATTTATTGGACCCAGTCCCGACCTTCTCGAAAAGCTGGGTGATAAAACAGCAGCTCGCTCCCTGGCTGAAAAGGCGGGCGTTCCGGTTGTGCCTGGAACTCAACATGCGATTTCCGACGCAGTGAAAGCAGGGAAACTGGCGGCCAGCATTGGCTTTCCACTGATCATTAAAGCTGCCTTCGGCGGTGGTGGCCGGGGCATGAGGGTTGTAGAAAAGCCGGAAGACTTTGCTGGTAAGTTTGACGAAGCCAGCCGTGAAGCAGGCGCTGCTTTTGGGAATAGCGGTTGCTTTATGGAACGCTATATCCGTCGCGCGCGCCATGTGGAAGTTCAGATTCTGGGCGATAAGCACGGCAACATTCTCCACCTGCATGAACGGGATTGTTCCGTGCAGCGCCGTCATCAAAAAGTTGTGGAAGTGGCCCCGGCGGTCAACCTGGATGCTCGTATTCGTCGTGAACTGGCCGATGCTGCCGTGAAACTGGCTCGTACCGCCGGTTACTACAACGCGGGCACTGTGGAATTCCTGGTGGATGCCGATTCCGGCGAATGGTTCTTCATTGAAGTGAACCCGCGAGTGCAGGTGGAACATACGGTGACGGAAATGATCACCGGCATTGACATTGTGCGGGCGCAGATTCAGATAGCCCAGGGCATGTCTCTACATGGTCCAGAAATGGATTTGCCGAAGCAGGAAGACGTTCCGCTGCATGGGTTCGCCATGCAATGCCGCGTCACCACTGAAGATCCGGCGAATCACTTCGTGCCGGATTACGGCAAGATTCAGACCTATCGTTCCCCGGCAGGCTTTGGCGTGCGGCTGGACGGAGCGTCAGCTTATGGTGGGGCGGTGATCACCCCGTTCTACGATTCATTGCTGGTGAAAGTTTCCACTTGGGGTCGCCGATTTCCTGATGCTTGTGATCGCATGGATCGGGCTTTGCGCGAATTCCGTATCCGTGGAGTGAAGACCAACATTCCGTTTTTGGAAAATGTTGTGAACAACGACAAATTCCAGAATGGCCTGGTGACCACCAGTTTTATTGACGATACTCCAGCGCTATTCAAATTCAGCACACGCAAGGACCGGGCTACCCGTCTGCTGACCTACATGGGGGAAGTGATTGTCAACGGCAATCCGGAAGTGGCCGGTAAAACGAAGCAAACTGTCTTTAAGGCTGCGCCAATTCCGGCGCATAATTCCGCAGTTGCTCCGCCCGGCACGCGGCAGATGTTGGATCAGATGGGTGCTGAGAAATTTGCGCAGTGGACACGCGATCAGAAGCGGCTGCTGATTACCGACACCACCTTTCGCGATGCCCATCAGTCACTGTTTGCAACCAGGGCACGCACCTACGACATGATGGCTATTGCCAACTACGTGTCGCACAACTTGAGTGGACTTTATAGTTTGGAAATGTGGGGTGGGGCAACGTTTGACGTCAGCATGCGTTACCTGCTGGAAGATCCCTGGCAACGCTTGCGACTGTTACGTCAGGCTATTCCGAATGTATTGTTCCAGATGTTGTTACGGGCATCGAATGCAGTGGGCTACACCGCTTACCCGGACAATGTCGTGAAGGAATTCATCCAGGGCGCTGCGGATGAAGGCATGGATATTTTCCGTGTGTTTGATTCGCTGAACTGGCTGCCCAACATGAAGGCACCGATGGATGCAGTTCGCAAAACCGGCAAGTTGTGCGAAGCATCGGTGTGCTACACCGGCGATATTCTGGATCCGAAACGGGATAAATACGGGCTGAATTACTACGTCAAAATGGCTAAGGAACTGGAGCGGATGGGTGCCCACATTCTGGCTATCAAAGATATGGCCGGTTTGTGCAAACCATACGCTGCGCAGAAATTGGTGAAGACGTTGCGAGAAGAAGTGGGCATACCCATTCACTTCCACACGCATGACACCAGTGGCATCAACGCGTCGTCTATTTTGAAGGCTTCCGATGCTGGGGTGGACATTGCCGATGCGGCCATTGCATCCATGAGCGGGACCACGTCGCAACCGAACTTGAACTCCATTGTGGCGGCGCTGGACAATACCCCACGCGCTACAAAGTTGGACTTAAATGTTTTGAACAATTGTTCCGATTATTGGGAAGTGGTACGTACCTACTATCTGCCGTTCGATAGCGGGTTGAAGGCGGGCACAGCCAGTGTATATGAACACGAAATGCCCGGCGGCCAGTTCACCAATTTGAAAGAACAGGCGGAATCCATGGGTCTGGGTCCAAAGTGGAACGAAGTGGCCAAGACCTATGCCGCAGTGAACCAGATGTTCGGCGACATTGTGAAGGTGACTCCATCCAGCAAAGTGGTGGGCGACATGGCGTTGTTCCTGGTGGGCCATGGCATGACTTGTGCGGAGTTTGAGAAGTTGAGTCCCGATCATACGTTGACGCTGCCCAACTCTGTGGTGGACATGTTTACGGGGTCGTTGGGGGAACCGGAAGGCGGTTGGCCGAAGAAGATCGCGAAGATTATTCTGCGCGGAGAGTCCCCTAAGAAAGGACGACCCGGTGCTCATTTAGCTTCTGTCGATATGGCCGAGACGGCTGCTCAGGTGGAGAAAAAGATCGGTCGCAAACCTTCACGGACCGATGTCCTTAGTTACCTGATGTATCCCGACGTCTACTTGAAATTCGCCAAAGCGCTGCAAAGCTACGGTGATTTAGAAGCGCTACCTACTCCACAATTCTTCTATGGAATGGAACGCGGCGAAGAGATCATGGTGGACATTGAACCGGGCAAGACGCTGGTGATCAAATTCCTGGCGGTCAGTGATCCGCATCCTGATGGGTATCGGACAGTGTTTTTCGAGTTGAACGGACAGCCACGGGAAGCGAACATCGTCGATAAATCGCTGAAGCCTACGGGACCAGTGCGGGTGAAGGCTGACCCTGGGGTGGCCGGTCAAGTAGGCGCACCAATTCCAGGGGCGGTGACGGCCATCGCGGTGGAAGTGGGTCAGCCGGTGGAAAAAGGTGCGAAACTGCTGATCATGGAAGCGATGAAAATGCAGACGACGGTTTACGCTCCGGTATCGGGAAAGATATCGAAGAAACTGGTGCAGACAGGGCAGCAGGTGGAGGCCAAGGATCTGTTGCTGGTGATTGAGTAGAGTGGCTCGGAATAGCTGAGATATTCCAAGTTTTCTTATCTGAAAAGAATAAGGAAACATGCGGGCTGTCCCCATGTTAGGTGTCCATGTTAGGACCCAACAACGCACTCTAGGTGCAAAGGAGAACCAGCCATGACTAAAACTTGGGGACAGCCCGCATGTTTCCTTATTTCTTTAAGAGAATTTTTCTTGCCACACAGCACTTTAATTGTATGCCCAGATTAGCGCGTGCTGTAATGACCGGCTGTCCACATCACCTTACGCAACGAGGCGTCGACCGCCAACAAGTTTTCTTTAGAAAGAGTGACTATAGTGTCTACCTAGATTTGATTGTTAAGAACGCAGACCGATTCGGCTGCACTCTCCTTGGATATTGCTTAATGCCCAACCACGTGCATTGGATTGTAACGCCACAACACCTCGACTCACTGGCGCAAACGTTCGGCGAAGCGCATTGCCGTTATGCGAGTTATGCCAATGTGCAGTTGGGGCGCAGTGGACATTTTTGGCAAAACCGATTCTTTTCCTGCATGCTTGACCGCAGCCATTTTTTCACCGCATTGCGATACGTGGAGCGGAATCCTGTGAGAAGCGGAATAATCCAATCGTCAGTGGACTACCCCTGGTCAAGCGCAGGCGCACATGCTGGGAAAGTCGAGCCTGCTTGGCTTGACTTAAAATCCTGGAGTAGCGGCTTCACTCCGGATCAGTGGGATTTATACGTCAAGGCGGACACCTTCGGTGAGGCCGAAGCGCAGGTCCGGAGAAACACTTACACGGGACGGCCCGCCGGTTCGGAACAATTCATTCAAGAAGCGGAAAGACTTCTAGGGAGAAAGTTGGCATCTCGAAGCGGAGGGAGACCTTCTAAAAGCCGCGTAGCCGCAGCCAAAGGCGGAGCTGAGTGACCAAAACAATAAGGAAACACGCGGGCTGTCCCCATCGATCCCTGTTGCTGGTGATTGAGTAGGATATGATTTCCAGCATGCAACCAAACATACTTCCTTTGTATCTGGCATTGTTGCTGGCATCGCTGTTAACGCAAACGCTTTCGGCCCAAACGCCAGCCACTGTTGTGGAGGATGCAACCCGTATCCGTGCCATGGCCAAGGCGGCACCAAAGCTTCCTTTGGAACTCACCCTGCTGAAAGTCACTCCTGAACTGGAACTGGGGTACGTATCCTCAGCGGCAGTGGATAGCCAGGGCAATTTCTATCTGCTGCAGCGTGAACCTAAAACTGACGCGATTCTAGTCATTGACCCAACGGGGAAACTTTTGCGCAGTTGGGGCAAAGGACTCTTCACAATTCCCCACAGCATCCGCCTTGATCCCGCAGGCAACGTGTGGACCACCGATGCCAACACATCCATGGTCTATAAGTTCGCTCCAGATGGACGGAAATTGTTGGAAATCAAGGTCGGCGGACAACCGTCCACAACCACCAGCGAGTTTCGAGGAACCACAGACATGGGCTTTGCCTCCAATGGACACGTCTATATTTCCGACGGATACGGTAACGCTCGAATCCTGGAATACGATAAAAGAGGGAAGAAAATTCGGGAGTGGGGTCGGCCCGGCAATCAGTCCGGTGAGTTCAGGCTTCCACATGGTATTGCCGTCCATCCGAATGGAAATGTATACGTGGCTGATCGCGAAAACGACCGTGTGCAGTGGTTCACGCCCAAAGGAAAGTATCTCGGTGAATGGAAGTTCGCTGGCAGAGTTTTCTCTTTGGCATTTAGTAAAAAGGGCGAGCTATATGTATCAGCCCAACCGAGGGATGTGGCAATTGGCTCGGAAGGATGGATATTCAAGGTAAATGATCGCGACGGCAGCATCCTTGGGCGAGTAGACGGTGCAGGACATTCCATCAACATAGCACCGGATGGCTCCATTCTGATTGGCAAACGCCCGGACCAGATTTTACTTTTTAGCCCAGTGAAGTAACACTAAAAGCTTACCGAATCTGCTTGTCTTTCAAATCGCTGACCATCTGTTCAAACTTCTTCTTCTGTTCAGGATTCAAAACGTTCTGAATACGATCCTTACCATGAGCCCGCACTTCATCCATTTGCGCCTGCAAAGTTTGGTAGTACATAGTCAAATCATCCAAAGACTGCTCAATTGCTTCCGATTGCACTGGAGTCAATTGCAGCTCTTTGCGCATTCGTTTAATAGTCATGTCCTTCCAATTGGCATTAATCCGATTGGTGGATGCCTGGGCCGTGGTGTAGCGTGACAACACCACGCCCGTGATGCCACCGCAGGCAAATACCAGGATCAGTATCAGAAAGATTTTCGAGGTTCGTATGGGGGAGTTGGAATTTCCAAACATCGTTAAATTTAATCCGCCTGGGAATAACTCACCATGTCCACAAGAACAACATTGCGGTCATGATCGGCATCCTCGTTGGACTGCATGACTGCGGTGGACGAGGGAGCCACTAGCAGTCGCTCAGGAGTGGAAGCCACTTGCATCAACTCGACTGGCGAAAACATAAGAAAGCCGCTCATCAACAAAACCAGAGCTGTGGTGGCATAAACCAATCGGCGACCGAAAATGGGATCAAGCAGCAGGTCCCAGAACGATGGCTTGGTTTGCGATTCAATGCGAGTCGAAACGCGCGCATAAAATCCGGGGGTTGGTGCAATCTGTTCTCCGACGCGAAGCGTATGTAACAGTGTGGAGTGCACGGCAAACACCGTCAACTCCGCTTGGCAATCCGCGCAAGATCGAATGTGAGACTCAAGCTCAGGAACGTGACGTCCCTCAAGGTAAGCCTCCAGGTTTTGAATTACTGGATCGTGCATATTATCTTCCCTAGACCAACAAATAATACAAAACAACTTTAGGAATCATTCTCGCGGCGGATCATGTTGTCCGCGAATATTTTCTGCGATTGAAAGACCCCGACTTAAGCACCCAAGGCAATTTGACCAGGTAACTTGGTCAAACGTTGCGCGGCTTTCAGCAACTTCTGCCGCGCTCTAAAAAGCTTTACCTTAATTGTATTCTCATTCATGCCCGTCATTTGGGCCAACTCTTCCACTGAATGACCTTCCACTTCCTTGAGCAAAATCAATGAGCGGTCTTCCGCTGAAACTTTGGACAGCAACTTGGTGACTAAATCCCGCTTAGCCAGCGAATCATCGGCGGCTGGCGCGCGATCCACGGCAATGTCGGAACTTTCCATTTTCCGGGCATCATCCTCAGAAAAGTCACTTTCGTAAACTAACTTGCGAACCTTTTTCTTGCGCAAATAGTCGTAGCATTCATTCACTGTGATCTTGTAGATCCAGGTGAGCAGCGAACTGCGGAAGTCGAAACTATTGATGGAAAAATAAATTTTGGCGAAAACTTGCTGAGCGATATCTTCAGCATCGTTACGGTTGCGCAATATGCCGTAAATGATTGAAAACACTTTGGATTGGAAGCGATCTACCACTTCTTTGAACGCGGTTTCTTCACCCGCCTGAACACGGCGAACGAGCGCTGCCTCGTCTGTCTTGTGATAATCCACTTTCGTTTTTGTGCGACCAGTGCTGCCTACAACCGGAAAGTCAAGAACACCAGTTAATACGCTCATGCCCAATCCGACGCGTACCGTACCTGCTAGGTTTCAATTATCCGGGCAACCTTATGAAAACTGGCACTCCTAAGAGGGTACGATAGCAGATTTTGGGGCGTCTTAAATAAACTTATACACTCCAGGGACCGGTAGCGGCATGGTTTCCATTTTCAGATCGTAATCAAACTGCTTGGGAAACAGATCCTGCTTGGAATTCATGATCATGTCCCAGGTGATTTCCAATCCGGAATAGGCCGATTCGCGCGCCATAATGCAGGTCAGTGTCGATTCGGCAACGGGCATGGCGTGGTTGATATACGGTCCATCGCCACGAATGGAATTGACCATGGCGGTATGTTCGGCCACGTACGGTGGAGCGGTGGCTTCATTTCCAGCAAGATCATGACAGTTGGAACGTCCCTTGCTGCCAATCACCAGTTCTTCCACTTTACGGGCCAAGTTGCCTTGCGGAGGATATTGTCGGCAATAACTGGAAAGGCGCATTCCGTTTTCGTATTCAAAATCGGAACTGAAGTGATCAAAGATATGCCCGTAAATTTCTTCCCGAGGACGCCACGCCGCACCGCCCGTCGACATCACCTTTACCGGATGCGTGCCCATCAACCAATTAATGGTGTCAATGTTGTGCAAGTGCTGTTCTACAATCTGATCACCGCACAGCCAAAGGTGTGAATACCAGGCCCGATGCTGCCAAGTCATATCGCCCCATTTCGCATCGCGAGCTTTCTGTTGAATGACCGGAGTACCAACCCAATAAGCGTAAGCAGCGTTCAAATCGCCAATAGCGCCGTTCTTGATTTTATCGATGGTGATCTGATATTTACGATCGTGCCGACGTTGCGCGCCACTCATCACGGTAAGCTTCAGCTCTTCAGATTTCTTCGCGGCAGCCATGAAACGGCGCACACCAGTGGCATCCGTACCAAATGGTTTTTCGCAAAACACATGCTTCTTCGCATTAATTGCGGCTTCAAAGTGCATGGGACGATAGCCGGGAGGCGTGGCCAGCATGACAATGTCCACACCACTGGCAATTACTTTTTGATAGGCATCAAACCCAATAAAGCGCTGGTCCGGTGCAATCTTCACCCGATCTTTGATCTTGGCATTGCGCGGATCTTCATTGATCCAACGCATATTGGCTTCTACATGGTCTTCAAAGATGTCGGCCACTGCCACAACGTCCACGTTTTCCGTACCGGAAAGAAGATCGTTGATAGCCTGACGTCCACGTCCGCCGAAACCAATGAGTCCGGCCTTCAGTCGCTCTTTACCAGCGCCCCGCACCAGTTCCGGTTTGATGATCTGAAATGCGGCTGCTGCTTTCGTTCCGGCAGA
>JAYWBH010000042.1:0-2628 GCA_043781815.1 Bryobacterales bacterium
GCTCCGAAATCGCGAGCCAAGTCCGCTATTGTGACAAGTAATACTTTGGGAAACCTTTCGACTATGACTACCCGGCGCGCTTGAATTCTTCCCGCAAAACTCGCCTCAGGGTGCTCTCGAGCGGCTCACGGCTTCGACTGACGAAATCACGTAGTGCCAGATTGATGAGCGTTTGATAGTTGCCTCCGCCCGCCTGATCGACTTCATTCCGGAACCAGTCCAGAAGGTCGTCGTCCAGCCGAATGGTCACGCGGGTCTTGCCCTTCGGGGCGGGCACTACGGCTCCGCGTTTGCCCTTGCTGATGTGTTCCTGCTTCATGAGTTCTCCAGATATTATCTACCTTCGTGAGGGGCAGTCTGGACGTGCGGAAATGACGCGGCTAGTTCTCATGCCACGTGTACACGGCGGTCAATCCTGGACGTTGTACGCGAATTGCACCAGATTTCGGACCGGTACATTGCGCGCATGGAATCGTCCGTGGCCCAGGTCGGGTCCGCCCAGCATGATAAGGTCTCCAGGTGAGGTGTTCGGTTTGATCGAGACCACATCAAACGCTGGTTTCGGGCTTTGTTGCTGCGGCTGCCCGATCATGATGACGGAAGCGGCCGCCACCGCGATCAGTAGTTTCAGTGTCCGCATGCGACAAAGTAGAGCCGTTCCCTTAAGGCTTTGCGGACGTCGGCTGCCAGAGCTCAATCTTATTCCCGTCCGAGTCATAAATCCAGGCAAAACGACCGTAGGATTCATCCATTCGTTTGGCGTCAATCTTTACTCCCTCTTGTTTTAAGCGGTCGAGCAAAGCATCCAGATCGTCCACGATGTAGTTGACCATGAACGATTGCGTGGCTGGTAAATAGTCAGTGGAGGCGGGAAAAAGAGACCAGACTGTAATGTGTTCCTTTTGCGGATCGCCGTGTTCGCGCCACGGAAGCATTACGCCTTGGCCTTTGTCAGCGAGTCCAAGATGCTTCGAATACCATTCGCGCATCTGATCGCGATTGGCAGATTTGAAGAAGACACCACCGATTCCAAGGATGCGCCCGCGCTGCTCCACTTTGACAGGCGGCTTCGGCTTTTCAGGTTGCTGAGATTCCACTTTTTGCCCTCCTTTTGAGCTGACCGAGATGAGCAACAGCGCGCCCAGCGCAATTGTGATCCAGGGTATTTTTTGCATCTATGGATTATATCCGTTTCGATTCTGGAGAAAGCAGTCCGCTCAAAGCACCCCTGCAGGAATGTGACACTCCTATCTTCTGGAAGCGAGTATTATGAGGGGGTGCAACGTCTTTCAGCGACATTTTTGTTTCTTTCCTGTTTGACCTTCGGCCAGACCTCATCCACACCCACATCCCGTTTGGATGGCGTTGTAACAGATGCATTGAGTGGTGCGCCGGTGCGTCGTGCGACCCTCACCCTTACCTCGACCAAGGGGAATGCAGGGGCCATCATTGCGGCATCCGATGGTGAAGGGAAATTTTTAATCACTGGCGTTGCGGCAGGCGTCTACAAACTGTTTCTGGAAAAATCAGGCTACTTGAATCAGGAATACGGTTCGAAGAACTATCAATTCGCTGGTGAGGCGATCATGCTGGGAGCGGGTGAAACAAAATCGGACTTGCAATTCAAGGCAATGAAGCAATCTGTGATCACAGGCAAAGTGATTGACGAAGATGGGGACCCAGTAACGCAATCATCCGTTTCAGCAATACAAAAATCACGGTGGACCACCCGCAACGGTGGAACCAATGGCAACACCAACGATATTGGCGAGTTCCGCATTGCCGGGCTCACGCCGGGTAAATACATTGTGGTTGCCAACTCCTTCAATCGCAGAATGAACCGTTCCACCACGGGCATGATTAACGGGGTGATGCGCACCATTCGATCAAACGTGACGCAGCAACCGGCAGCGCAGGAAGAGGATTTTGCGCCAACGTTTTTCCCTTCGGCAAATGACGAAGCATCGGCTTCCGTCATCGATATTCTACCGGGCCAACAGATGGATAATATCGTGATTCGGATGCGGAAAATTGCAGTGTACAGCATCCGCGGAACAGCCCAATATATTGGTTCCAAACCGCCGACGGAGCAAGGTGTGCAGGTGCAGTTGATCCCTAAGGATGCAGTAGCACTTTCCAAAGGATTTGGAGCTCGGCAAATTAGCACCATGCTTCAAAAAGATGGAACATTCGAGTTTCAAGGAGTGGCCCCTGGGGCGTATAACGTTGCCGCTCTGCGACATGATCTGGCGCAATGGCCGTTGGGGTCCACATCAATTGATGTGCATGGCAATGTTGAAAATTTAGGGATCACGTTTGGAGATCCAGCTAAATTGGCGATGGAAGTTATTTGGGAAGACAAAGAAGAAACCAAGCCCGTCAATGGATACGTGATGCTTACATCCATAACCGTTGGCAATTTTGTAACGCCTACATTGATGGTCAAAGAAGGAAAGCTACCTGTTACAGGGGTACCTGGGGGAACCTATTCGGCACAATTTCAATCCGCTGATGCGATTGCTTACGTGAAACAGATCAGGGACAAATCAGGAACTGATCTTGGGCGTCAACTGACCATTGTTGAAAATACAAATCCGGAATTGACGCTGGTGTTGAGCACCAAGATGG
>JAYWBH010000043.1:0-22441 GCA_043781815.1 Bryobacterales bacterium
GTAAGGGCGAGGCCCAATGCCAACGCCAAAAAAAATCCGGTGTACAACGTAAGTGAGTGGCCGAATATGCTTTCCAATAAAGCTCCCCAGTACTGAAAACAATAGCCAGTGTAGCAACCACTCATCCTTGAGTGAAGCAGGATTTCGTTAATATTTGTGTTGTGTCTACACTATTTAGATTTGCGAAGTAGGCGTGGCCGTGAAAAACTGTACAAACGGAATCCAAATGAACCCAATCCAACTTGTACTTCTTCTGATTTGTGCGTCCTGTTCCCTCGCCGCACAACCCCGCACCGTTCACTTCCCCAGTGAGGACCACTCAACCAAGTTGGTTGGCTATTTATTTGAGCCATCGGGCGCTGGTCCCCACGCAGCGGTGGTCATGTTGCATGGTCGAGCTGGCCCCTATTCTTCGCTGGCAAAGGGTATCTACACCGCTGCTACGCTTTCGCAACGACACAAGAAATGGGGTGAGTATTGGGCGGAACGGGGTTACTTTGCTTTATTGGTTGATAGTTTCGGTTCGCGAGGATATCCGCAAGGATTTCAGCAGGGCAGCTACGAGGATCGTCCTGCCGAAGTGAGCGAACAAACCGTGCGACCTCTCGATGCTTACGGTGCTCTGCGCTATTTGCGGACCCGACGCGATGTGATTGGGAATCGCATCGCGGTGCAAGGTTGGTCGAACGGCGCGATGACCGCGCTGGTGACCCTCAGCGAGAAGACCCCGGGAATAGAATCACCCACGCCAGACACCGGGTTTCGAGCTGCCATCGCTGAGTATCCTGGATGCGGCATGGATGCAGTGAAGGGGAGCTACCGTTCCTATGCACCTATATTGTTGATGATCGCCGCAGAAGATGAAGAAGTTTCCCCAAAACGTTGCGAAGATTTCGCGAAGAGGGCCAAAGCAGCGGGGAGCAAGCTGGAATTGATCGTTTTTCCGGGGGCGGAACACAATTTTGATGATCCGGGAAAGAAGAAGCAGTCAAACCCGGCCAATCATTCCGCAACGGAAGAAGCCATGCGACGTTCTGAGGCGTTTTTGTCCATCCACCTTGCACCTCAGTAACGCCTGTTTTAACCTGAACTCCGAAGTAAGTGGGATAGGCCATCCCAGTGTCATGTAGTTTTTTAGAAATCGGAATGAAGACTTCGCTCGCAAGCGAGCTGGCAGGCGGAATCGCCAGTATCTGGCTTTCAACCCTTCCCAATTTCAGAAGTTTTCCAGGCACTCGAAGGTATGAAAAAAGTCCGCCAGGCGGACTTTCTTCACACCTTCGAGCGCTTGGAAAAACTACCCGATATTGGGCATCCCGGCCTGTCCTCTGTAAATCTGAATGCTGCCGATCCCATCTATCCACCCAACTTCTGGATTCAGATTAGAATGTGAACGCCAACTGGCTCAGAAAGCGGTATGTGGTGTTCGCCCCTCTGGGCAGCAAAACATAAAATTGCTGTGATGGATTGCTTCCGCGTCGTGGGTTCAGTACAAAGAACAGATTCTGCCAGCTTAGGAAGCGTGTTAATCCAACGTCGAACCGGAAATGGTGAACGGCGGAATTGACCCCGGCTCCATTGCCCATATCGTCATCTGTAAACTGCGCAATCAATGAATTGGCATCCTTAATGCCGTAGGAATATAGAAACCTTCCGTCGCCCGGTTTACGCACCACACCAACGCTTACCAACCCCATCACCGCATCTCTCAAAAATGCAGCGCTGGTGTTTCGGGACACTTGCAATTCAAAATATCCGGGCAAAGTCTTTCCACCAAGTTTCAGGAAATTGGTTCGATTCAAGCGGTAGTCAATCCGCGGAATAGTAAAGTCTTTGGCCGTAAACATTGCCCCACCGGGAGTGGTAAGTCCGTTGGCCGATGCGGCAATTGGGCCAGAAATGGTTAGCCCAAGCGGACCATTGATCAGCCCACCGGGGCCAAATGAAGTGGATGCCAGGGCTATCTGATTCGGATTCCTCCAAACCTGTGTATCGAAAATAATCTGGTGCGTCCAACCAGCACCCAGATCTCCGCTGATCACCGCCCCCGGATGGAACAAATTGGTGGCCCCAACTCTTGTGCCAACCGGGAACCCGGCACGGGCATAGGGGGAAGGCGTTGTGCTGGAATCTGTCGGGACAATGAGCGTGTTGGGATTCGTCAACACATATTCACCGGCACGCAACTCAAAGGATTTAAATAATTTCCCGGCGCTAAACGGCAGCCGGATCTTCTGCTCAAAACCGGTGAAGCGAATGTCGTCATCCCAAACAAAACGAGTGTCGTCGTAAAATGCTTCGCGCATTCGACCCACAGATAGCGTGATGTCTTTCGTAGGAGCGTAGCTCACGGAAGCTTCGGCGATAGAGAAAGGCACTTTCACACCAAACGCCCCAAAATCCTGGTCGTTGGTCAGTTGGTTAATGTAAGAACCGGTGGAAAGTTGCAGGTGAAATTTGAATTGGGGGTTGATCTGTTTATCGACATTCAACCGCACCCGATAGCGATTCCGATCGTTCTGCAATCCCGAACCCAACGCATTTGCATGCCGATTCTGAAGGTCCAAACGATATCGAAAATCGCCACTGAAGGCAAACCCACCAAGATTCCGCCCAATCTTTTCCACATCCGCACTCAGCGTTTTTAGCTCGGGAGTGGGAGCGGGAGCAGCCACAGCCACTTCCACTTTCGCCTCTGGCACAGGCAGAACGCGAGCCAACTGCATCTGTTGCAATTTGAGCATGTCTCGCAGCTCATCAATCTGCTTTTGCTGTTCGGCCAACTGCTTTTTAAGAAGTAGGATTTCCGGATCAGTCTCCGCAGCCATTACTAGGCCGATTGATAGAGCAAGGGTAACAAAAACAATATTCATAGGGACCGCCAATCATGTTAGCAAGTCACCGATGGCTACGGTCGCAATTCCGTAAGCGATTCCAACAACGACCGCTGCAATTGGTATTCAAACCGCGCACTGGTGATCTGAATTTCCGCCGTAGTCTTAGCCAATTGGCTCTGACTCAGTTCCACAATGGACCCCAAACCCAAGTCGTAGCGAGCTTGCGAAAGTTCAAGAGCTTGTGAGGAATGCTCCAAAAGCAATTTGGTGAGAGTCAGGCGTTCCCCGGCATTCTCCATTTGCAAATACACTTGTTGAACTTCGTTTGCCACTCGCGATTCCATTTCCTTCACCCGCTGTTCGCTCTGTAGCGCCCTTGTTTCCGCTTCCACACGTCGCGATGCAAATAATCCCCCATTAAATAATGGGACTGAGACATTGATTCCAGCCGCGCTGTAATAAGGATGGATCAGCTTTTCCACTCTTACGGGGGTTACTCCAACTGCACCAATGGCGGAAATAGTAGGACGGTTCAACCTGGATTCTGCGGCTGCGTAAGAGCGTGCAGCTTCCGTTTCGCGTCGACGAACAGCTATCTCTGGGCGATTGGCAATGGCCGAACGCAGTAATTCGGGTAACGATGCTTTCAGTTCTTCAGGCATCGGCTCTTCCACCAACTCAAAAGCCCGGACTTCTGTGAATCCAATGGCCCGGGCAAGGTCGGCATCGGCGGATTGCCGTTGGTTGCGCGCTGTGGCTACCAGCAACTTCCCTTCCGACAAAGCCACTTCTGCAAAACTTACATCCAATCCCGACCGCAACCTACTTTCTGCCAGTGCCTTCACTTGATCCACAACTAACCGCCGCGCAATAACAGTTTGCTGAGTAACTTGCACCAAAGCTTGTGCCCGTAGCCCGGCAAAGTAAGCTTGCCTTACGGCAATCCCTGTGGCCAGTCGCGTTGCATTGGCACTGGCACTTTCGGCTTGCATTCGCGATGCGGCGGTTTGTTCCAGTAAGCTGGTTCTACCGAAGTCAGTAATCAGTTGACTTACTGAGACCCCTGTAGCTGCACGGCTATAGATCACCGGATTATTTAGCGCTCCAGCCGCCAGCCGTGTATCCGGTGCGGCGGCGGCCCCAGTTACACTACCGTTGACTAACGGTAACCGTACGGAATGAATCTGCTTTGCCGATTCCCCTACCGCAAGCACAGATAGCCTTGCCGCCTCAACCGATGGATTATTCTTCATCGCCATTTGCTGAGCCTGGTCTAAAGTAAGTCGCAATGGAACTACACTCTGCGCACAGCACAAAGGCAATAGGAAAAGAAATGAGTATTTCAAGCTTGCCTCTCACGATCAGGATGGTGGTGAGACCCTGCGTGATACGCCAACACGTAACCAGCGGGCACCAGAAACAAGGTGAAGAGCAACGAGACTGTCAGCCCACCGACAATGGCGCGAGCCAGCGGGGCGTAGCTTTCACTGCCCTCACCCAGTTTCATGGCCATCGGCAAAAGTCCAAAGATGGTGGCCAGTGACGTCATCAGAATTGGACGTAGCCGCACGCGTGCTGAATTGATCACCGCATCCACCGCACCCAGTCCATTAGCTCGTAAGCGGTGCGCAAAATCAACAATCAGAATACTGTTCGATACGGAAATGCCCACCAGCATAATAACCCCCATGAGTGACATCACGTTCAGGCTGGTCCCAGTTACAAGCAATGTAACTAACACGCCAGTAAGTCCCATGGGTATGGCCAGCAGAATCACTAACGGGTCAAGAAAAGATTTGAACTGCGCCACTAAAATGAGATACAGCAGAAGAAGAGAAAGAGCCAGACCAATCCCAAAACTGCGGAACGAAGATCGCATTCCCTGCACCATACCGCGCAGCGCGACGCGGCTTCCTACCGGGGGCTTCATTCCGGCCAGGATCTTGTCAATGCCATCAGCCACGCGACCAAGATCTTCACCCTCTAAGCCGACAAACACGTCGATCACACGCCTGAACTGGTAATGATCCACTTCTGTCGGCGCGGAGTCACGCTCAATGGCTGAAACGGCCGCCAGCCGTGTAGGTGACTTGCGCGCCGTGCCACGCAGCGGAATATTCTGTAGATCGAACATGCTCTTAATCGTTCCTTCTGGATACTGGACGGTTAGCATGTAATCGTTTCCAGATTTCGGATCCACCCAGTAACTGGGGGCGATCATTTGGTTGGAAGTAAGTGCCGTAATTACGTTCTGAATTACTTCGCGTTGCGTTAGTCCCATGCCCGCTGCGTGCAAACGGTCGATATTCAGACGCAAGGCAGGGTAATCCACGTCTTGCGGAATGTAAAGATCGCGCACCCCGGCCAGCTTGGACACGCGCTCTGCCACTTCGCCAGCAAAGCGATGATTGGCAACCATGTTGGAGCCTGACACTTGAATGTCAATCGGGGCAGGTAAGCCGAGGTTCAACACAGAATCCACTAATCCACCAGGTTGGAAGTAAGTGCGCAAGTGGGGCATTTCTGCCGCAGCCTTACGACGTACCCGATCCATGTAATCAAAAGTGCCTACGCGATGCCCTTCCTGCAAATTCACCAGGACAAAAGCTGTATGTTGGGCGGAATTGCTGGTGTACAGTGACGAAAATCCAGGAGTGACTCCAATGTTGGAAACGATGATGCTTAATTCAGACGGTGGAATTACGCTTCGAATCAATTCCTCAAAACGAGCGATTTCGCGTTCGGTCAATTCCAGCCTCATGCCTGAAGACGCCTTCACGTTCACCACAAACTGCCCCGAATCTGTTCGCGGAAAGAACGCTACCTGCAATGATGGATACAGCAGCAGACTCAGTCCGAATAAAACGAAGCACCCAATCATTACTTTCCAAGGTGAGTGTACAGCAACACGTGCCATGCGTACATAGCGACCCTGCACCTTTTCAAACTGCACATTAAACCACTTTTGGAAACGCACAGCCATTGATTTGCGACGATCCGCAGGACCATGTGTGGCCACGTGTACTTGCAGAAATCGGGAACAGTAAAGCGGCACCACGGTCAAGGCCACAAAGTACGAAGCGAATAGCGAAACCACCACTGTGATGGCCATGGAAGTGAAAAGAAATCGGCTTACGCCAAACAGCAAGGTCACCGGAAAGAACACCACAGCAGTGGTGAGTGTGGCCGCCAGCACTGGCAGCGCTACTTCACTACCGCCGCGTTCCGATGCCTCCATCATGCTCTCACCCATTTCCAAATGACGATGAATGTTTTCCAACACGATCACTGAATTATCAATCAAACGCGAAAAAGCCAGCGCCAATCCGCCTAGCACCATAGAGTTGATGGATTCGCCTCGATAATAAAGCAGCAGAAACGTTGCCAACGCGGAAAGTGGAATGGACAATAGCACCGCGCTGGTTGCCCGGAAGGTTCCCAGAAACAGCAGAATCAAAGCGGAGGTAAGAAACAGTCCCAGGCCACCTTCATGAATTAAATTCTGAATCGCCTTCTTCACAAACAGAGATTGATCAAAAGCCACCTGCGGCTTCAGTTGTTCGGGGACATCCGTCAACCGCGCAATCACTTCCTTCACGCCATCCACAACAGCAATCGTATTGGTGTCTCCACCCTGCTTCAGCACCGGCGCATAGACCGAAGGCTGGCCATCCACGCGCACAATGTTCAATTGGATTTGTTGTGCATCTTCGGCGTGGCCAATATCGGCGACACGTACAAAAGCGTTGGCCACGGACTTCAGCGGAAGCATGTTGATTTCAGGAATCAGGTCCACTTGGCTGTTGGTGTAAAGGGAATAGTTAATGGGCCCAATGCGCACATCGCCTGCCGGAATGATCAAATTCGAATCATTTACAGCTCGCACCACATCCATTGGGCTCAACTGGTGTGCTTCAAGTTTGGCTGGATCAACGTACACCATGATCTGCCTATACTTGCCTCCAAACGGCTGCGGGACGGAAGCTCCAGGCACGCCAGCCACTTGGTTTCGAATGGTGTACTGTGCCAAATCACGCAGTTTAGTTTCGCTGAGACCTTCCCCTTTCAGCGTGATCAGACACACCGGCAGACTGGAGGCGTCGAACTTAAGCACCACCGGTGGCAGAGTTCCTGCAGGCAGACGCCGCAGGTTTGCCATAGCCAGGTTCGATATAGTGCTGACCGCCGCATCGGCATCGGCACCTGGTTGAAAGTACACCTTTACCAAACTCACTCCAGGCAATGAGCGCGATTCGATATGTTCAATGCCACTGGCCAGGGTGAAAAAGCGTTCGAACCGGCTGGTGATATCGGCCTCAATCTGTTCCGGCGGCATGCCGTTGAAGAAGGTGGCTACCACCACCACTGGAATGTTGATTGCCGGAAATAAATCTACCGGCATGCGCAGCAAACTGACTCCGCCCAGCACAGAAATCACCAGACAAAGGACAATGATGAAATAGGGATTGCGAATGGAAAAAGATGCCATAGGAGCCCTTTACTTTGCAGCCTTTGGCAGCACGTGGGCACCAGCTTTAATCTGATTCCCGGCACCAATAATCAGCAGTTCGCCGTCCCTCACTCCGGAACGGACTTCAAGTTTTTCAGGAGTTTCAAGCCCCAACTCAACTGCACGGGATTCAACAATGTGATTGCTATTCACCACCAGAATGGAAGCTTTGCCATCTACAATGGAAACCGCTTGCACCGGTACGGCCACCACATTATTACGTTGCTCAGTGGCCACGCGGACGTAAGCGAACATGCCAGGCTTCAGCACCAAACCAGGATTCGGCACATCCACTTCGGTATCCATGGTGCGGGTCGACGTTTCCAGCCTGCCCGTGATTCTTGAAACTTTTCCTTGAAACACTCGCTTCAAAACTTCCACCCGGATTTCCACTGGCGTATTCACTTTCACACGTGGAACAATGGATTCCGGCACGGGGAGCACCAACTTCAAGTGATCCACTTGCGACAACCGCACCACCGGTATTGCCTGCGATTGCGAAGCGGTTCCAGCCTGAACCATTACCCCCGGGTCGGCACTGCGCTTTGTGATTTGCCCTGAAAATGGCGCGTATAGTTTTTGATATCCCATCATGGTTTGCACTCGCGCTGTTCCGCTGGACGCTACCACCACCTGCTGCCGAATGGCCGCCAGGGCTGCTTGTGCCGATGCCAGTTGGGACTCGCCTTCCTGGAACCTTGCTTGCGCACTGTCAATTTCCATTTGTGCGATCAGGTTCGGTTTGCTTTTGGCTACTGCGGCCAAGCGCTGATAGGTCAATTCACGCAGTTTTAAGCTGCTTTCCGCACCCTTAACCTCGCTTTCCGCGCGCGTGACATCCAACTCGCTCTTCTTTTCCACGGCTTTGGAATGGACCAATTCTTCCAATGTTTCGGGGATTTCCAGTTCAGCAATCAGTTGACCTTTTTGAACCAGGTCGCCCACATCCACATAGATTGCTTTCAAGTATCCGGCCACCTTGGCATGCAGGTCGATTTCTTGTGAGGGTTGAAATTCAGCAGTGATTTCCGTTTCCTGGGCAAGATCTTCCATGGTTGCCTTTACGACAGATACAGTCGGAATGATTTCAGCAGTTGGAACAGGGGGGGCAGTGGTGCAACCGAAAAGCGCCAATGACACCAACAGGGAAAGTTTTCCCGGATCACGAACCACCACTGTTTGCAATTTCCTGAGCATAATAAGAATTACGTTCCAGCATGTCAGACAGCCCGGCCATCGGGCATCCAGGTTTCCCTGGAGATCTGGCTGGAATATAGGGGAGATGCGCCAGTTAGTGCCATGACAGAGAGAAGGTGGTGGGTTGCTCTAGTTGGTGCTGGATTGCTGCTCTTGCTGACCCTGGCCAGTGGCGTTCTAGCATCGCAACGGATGGGTCAGGTGGCCAAAGACATCCGCTTGGCCCAGGAAAAATATCAGACAGAACGGGAAATTGTCCGCGACGTGCATGATCGCGTTTACCAGGCCAGCATACTGGTGCGCGAATATCTTTTGGACTCCTCGCCAAGCGCCGGGGAGAACTTCGCCCGCCAATTCCGTACCGGTGACAGCGCAATCCAACAAGGGCTAAACACCATGCGTCAGGTCTTCGAACCGGAAGCTATTCCTGCCGTAGGCAAGCTTCGGTCAGAGTGGCAATTGTATGCGGCATCGGTGTTGCCAGTGTTCCTCTGGACACCGCGAGAACGCACGGAACGGGCCGCTTTCTTTTTGCGAGAGCAGCAACGTCCGCGTCGGCAATCGTTACTGGTGATCGCCAGTGAAGTGGATACTCTGATTCAAAATGGATATCGAACCCAATATCAACGGATTGACGAAAGTCACCGCCAGTTTCAGGATTACTTACAACGCTTACTGGCCGCAGCCCTGATGTTAGGGCTGATTACGGCCATAGCCACTGCCCTGCGCCTGGCATCGTTGGAAGGCCGTTCTCGTGAACTATTTGACCAGACCGAAGCCAAAGAGGAAGAGTTGCGTCACCTATCTACCCAGTTGATCAAGATACAAGAAGAGGAGCGCCGGGCATTGTCCAGAGAGTTACACGATGAGGTGGGTCAGTTACTAACTGGTTTACGCATGGAGTTAGGCATGTTAGAACGATTACGTCAGGAAAAGCCCAGGTTTGACGATCACCTGGCTGAAGCGAAGACACTTGCCGAAAGAACCATGCGGGTAGTGCGGGACATTGCCGTGGGATTGCGACCATCCGTTTTGGACCTGGGTCTGGTTCCTGCCATTCAATGGCAAGTGCGCCATTTTAAGCGCCGCGGCGACGTGGTTGTAGATCTTGCTTGCGAAGGGAATTTGCAGGGACTGCCTGAGACGCACGCTACCTGCCTGTATCGGGTGGTTCAAGAAGGACTCACCAACTGCGCCAAACATTCGCAAGCCAAGCACGTTAGTATTTGCCTGGAAGGACGAGAGCACATGGTGATACTGACCCTTCGCGATGACGGGATTGGTCGCAATGAAGAGGCACTCAATCTGAGTTCGGGCATTGGACTTACTATCATTAAAGAACGTGTGCGCGAACTGAACGGCCACTTTTCCATGAAATCAGGATCGCAACGAGGAACACAATTGAACGTGGAGTTACCGCTGTCATGAAGACCCGGATTCTGCTGGTGGATGATCACGACGTAGTCCGCAAAGGCTTGCGCTACCTGTTGGCCGAGGAAGCGGATTTTGAAGTGGTTGGTGAAGCATCCGATGGGCTGCAAGCGCTGGCTCAGGCGAAAGATCTGAATCCCGATATCGTCATCATGGACATTGCCATGGCCCAACTTGGCGGAACTGCTGCAGCGGCTCAAATTGTTCGTCAAAATCCACGAACCAGCGTCATTATGCTGAGCATGTATTCCGATGAGGAGTTTGTGTTGGATGCACTGACTGCCGGTGTGAAAGGCTACCTGTTAAAGGATTCTGCCGAGCCCGACCTGGTGCGGGCAATCCGCGCAGTGGCCGCCGGAAAAACTTTTTTCAGCCCTGCCATTGCGCAAGGGTTGTTGGACGATTACTTGCGGCGCCGGCAATCGGATCGTGCACTGGACCCCTATAGGCAGTTAACCGACCGCGAAAAGCAAGTTCTTCAGTTGCTAGCCGAAGGCAAGACAAACAAGGATTGCGCCACGTTGCTGGAACTTGCCGTGTCCACCATTGAGACTCATCGGGCCAGCCTGATGCAAAAGTTGGATCTACACAATACAGCGGAACTGGTGCTATTCGCCGTGCGACGGAAGCTAATCAGTTGAGTGTTCACGTTTGACTTTACAATGAAAAGTGCACCATACTCATAAAGTAGAATATGACTTCCAAGCTATCTCTCCTATTTGCGACCCTTGTAATTGCCTCATGCAACCGTTCCAATAATCTATTGTTGGGGCGGGTAGAAGCCACTGTTGGAACACATACCGTGGTGGTCACAGATTGCTACCGCACCTCTGTTCCGCCCCCGGAAAGAATGATAGAACCGGATTCCTACCGCTTTGTTCCCTGCAACGATGCGGCGGTGGTGATTCGCGGCCCGTTGCTCACCGTCAACGGGACACCTTATGGCCCAATGAAGCCGCACGATGAAGTCCTAGTGGATCATGGCGTGGTCTCAGTGAAGCACCGTCCATAAAGATCATCCAGGATTGACGGCCACAGCGGCCATGCCGTCCTTCAGCAATTTATCCCCAGGAATCACCACTCGATCCTTGGCCTTCACACCATCCACAATCTGCGCCCGAGTGATATTGGAAACGCCCACCTTCACTGGTCGCCATTTCAAATTAGTGCCTTCAAACACATACACACCACTCACATCGCCTTCTTTGCGGATACATTCTTTGGGAACAGTCAACGCATTTTCCGCCACGCGGGATCGGATGAATGCATTGATATTCGAACCAGGAACCAGGTCGCTGTTGGGATTGTCGATCCCCACCAACACCTCACCAACCTGACGCGATTGCAGTGGCACAATCTGCAGCGGCAGCCTGTCCACCACGCCCTTCCACTGCTTTCCGGTCAGTGCGTCCCAAGTGATGGAAACAGGCATGCCGATGGCCACCCGACCCAACTCGGGTTCGTCGACGTAGACGGAAACTCGCAATTTGTCCATCCGCCCAATGTTGGCAATTAGATCACCAGGATTCAAAAACGCGCCTGCTTTGGGGTCTAACTGGTAAACAACACCGCTGACAGGTGAGGTCAAAATTCCTTGACCAGCTTTTTGTCGCACCTGATTGATGGAGGAGCGGGCTTCGGCCAACCGTGCATCGGCGACCTTCTTTTCCGCAGGCAATGACCCGAAAGACTTGCGACGCAATTCTAATGAATTGATTTCCGCTTCAATCGCCGCCACAGCTTCGGCGGCCTTTGTTACCTCATAGCGAGGAACTGCATTCTTCGCTTCCAGCCGTTGCAGGGAAGCCAACTCTTTGCGACCATTTTCCAGTTCCAGCCTGGCTTTGCGAAGTGCTCCATCCATCTGCGCCAATTCTGCGGGTCGTCCAGTTGTATCCAACGCTTCTCGCTCAGCCTGCGCCTGTTGCTCGCGGGCTTCAGCGGAACTAATGAGAGCCTGGAATTCCGCTGTATCCTGCACGGCGATGGTTGCCCCGGCGCGCACGGTCTGGCCGCGCTCCACCAATAATCGGGTCAATTTGCCAGTGCGTTCGGCACGAACTGCGGCCCATTCCACCGGCTCAACCTTACCATTGGTAGCCAGGGTATCCACCAGCGTTTCCACCTTCACTTCTGCAAATGGCAGTTCTGGTGGCGCGTTGCGATGCACCAATAAATAACCAATGCCACCCACACTCAGTAAGCCCAATATTGCTAGAAACAACTTCATGCTCACTTGGTCCTCGCACAATGGTGGAACAGCAGTTGCCATTCGACATTTTGAATTTCCAGAGTGAGTTTCTGATTGGCGCCGGAATCGCAAAAAGCGAGGAACGCCTGGGGATCCCAAGTGGCTTTGGTTTTGTACCCTAGCGCTGCGGCTTCTTTGGCAAGAAGTGGAAATACTGCGTGACCGCCCATTTTATGAAACCAGTAACTGGCGTTGCCAGCATCGGGTTCCAGACGATGCAGGATTGCATGCCAGTAACTGCCGTCAGCATTTTTGATGTCCTGGGCAATGGTATGCGATTCCTCAAAACAAGAAATGTACAGGTAGAGCCCACTCAAAGCAGCTTCAGGATGCACGGCGTCTGGAAAAATGTCAGTGGCTTTCTTGTTGTGCAGTTGTGCGCGAACATGGGGGGCATTGCAGTCGCCAATCACCAGCGGCATGCGGTGACCAGGCCATCCTGCGGCAAGCAAAAGTGATTCAGCAACAGCACCGTATAGTGCGGGATCAAACTCCATGATTTCAACAGACCGATGAAAGGCGCGAAGGAAGTACTGGAGCCACCCGCCGGGATCGAACCGGCGACCTGCTGATTACGAATCAGCCGCTCTACCAACTGAGCTAGGGTGGCCCATAAGCGCAAAACCACTACCATTCCATTTTAGCGCGACCAAAGCGCCTGCGGGTAGTTCGAAAACGGCTGAAGTTAGTAGTTCAGGTCAAACTGCATGGTGAGGTTGCCGTTGGCACCGCTGATGATGCCGAACACGCAGGGCTGGTTTTTCAAGGTTGACAGTGAGCGTTAATTAGATCCGATAGCGCCAGTTACGGATTAAAGCAGCGCAGTTGTTGTTTCCCTGTTGACTACTTTTTGTGGGATGGTAGCGGCCTTGCGCCTGCCTTGTCGATGGCTCGCTGGTACTGACTCTCGAACCTCATCACCATATCGTCACTGTAAATTTGCTTGCCTGGGAACTTGACCCTATACAGCCTCTCAAACTCTGCAGGCCTTACATTGCTGTATCCCAGTGGAACGTCAAATATCGCCGAAGTGGGCTCCTTCAGATCGAGAGACTCCACTATGTCCTCCGCTACCATTACGCCGTTTTTGACGTGTGTGCGCTTCATCTGAAAGCAATTTAAGTCTGGCGCGACCCACAATGTAATTAAGCGGGTCAATTCCGGGGTTTGAGTCTCCTCGTCGATCACTTCAATCACTCTAATACCCTTGATTTTGCTCTCACCTTCGCCAACTCGCCGCCAAGTTCCATCCGCAAGCCACTTACAACTATGACGAGGCTGAATCTTCTTAAGATCCTCTCCATCAACCAACGGCGTCACTACTGCTGCGCGAATGAGAGAGTTAGTGTGAATATACAAATTCTTTCGCATATTAAGCAGAAAAGAGAACTCACCTCGCAACCCCTCGTCGTTAGCCGGAGGATCGTTTTCAGAGATATAGGCGTTACTGCCATCAGAAGCTTGGGCATACCGGCCGCGTAACTGAAACGGATGATCGCCCGCACTAATGGTTGAAACAATGGTTGCTGAAAATGGTCGCAAGGCGTCGCCAGTCTCCTGGCTGAAACTTGAGACAGTAAAAACGGCAAAAGTAAATAGAACGGATAATTTTTTCATATTACAGTCCACCCGTGCAATATAAAGCGATTGTGCCATCTTGACACGCTAACCTGCTGGTGCAACCGGAAGGCTGTGGATCACTGCTCTGGCTGCCAGATTTCTCGCACCGTTCCTTACGGCACCAGCCTGGGGCCACCTTGCCGCCGGACTTGCAGCACTGTTGGCGTGGCCTTTTCTTTGTTACAAGAGTTTCTTTCCCCCAGAGACTTACTAGTAACTTACATACAACTTACTAACTAGTGTAAGTATCTGCTTGTTTATCTAAGAAGCAAGCGAAACTAAGTGGCTGCATGTAACATTAATCCCTATTCTCCAAAACAATTAGATGCCATCTTCGCCATCAATCAGGTGATGTCCTGGGCTAGCCAAAATGAGGATCTACCCATCGCTTGCTTCGAAATCGGCAACGGGGGCGGATTTCCCTTTCCATGCCATGAGTTGTGGCATAGCAAAAAGGAAATGCGCCCCCGTCACCGATTTCGATTATCGACTGAAGTTAGTAGTTCACCTTCAGGGCTAACTGCATGGTGCGGTTGCCGTTGGCACCGCTGATGATGCCAAACGTGCCGGGCTGGTTCACTGTCAAACCAGGATTGCCCCAGGTTGGGTGATTGAAGCCATTGAACGCTTCTGCACGGATTTGAGCGGTCAGCTTCTCTCTAAATTTAAAGCCTTTGAAGACAGAGAAATCAATGTTGAAGATTGACGGCCCGCGCAGATCTGGTGAGAAGCGCGACGTGTTTCCAAAGGTGAAGTTGCCAGCTTGTGAGAACACGCTGGTATCGAAGTAGGTTGGTGTTCCGCCAGTGCCCAGGCGTTGGTCAATAGGGCCGGTTCTTACTGCCGACTTGCCATTGTTATTTGGGCGTTGGCCAGGGCAACCGATCTGGCAGTTGTTGCCGCCGTTGCTGATTGCAAACGGAATGGCTGTTTGGGCAACGTAGATGCCGTTAATCTGCCATCCACCGAGGACGAAATCCACTGGCTTGGGCATGTTGGCAGCAAACTTACGATGATGGCCAACCGGAATTTCGTAGTTGCCGCTGATGACAAGGCGCTTGGAAACATCTTGCGAAGAAAGGGATTTTTCAGCTTTACGATTGTAATAATCCTGCTTGGAACCCACGGCTCCGTAGAAGTTCACAGTAGAGGAGACGTCATCAATCGTCTTGCCGCCGGTGAAGCTGGCCAACAACTGCAAGCCTTGGGAGAAGCGCTTGTTAGCTTCAAACGTGAATGCATTGTAGTTAGAATTGCCCTGCGGAATTCGGAACGGCGAAACCCCGGTGTATTGAGGGTATGCCGTCAGTAATTGCCGTCGCGAAGTGGTTGGCCCGGTGAACAGCGCCGACGTGGTGTTCACACCCGCCAGCCGATAGAACGGATTAGTCACGTTGTCGTTTAACGTATTGCCTAAAGCGAAAGCCGAAGCTGGCAATTGATTCAAGTTGATGCCGCCTTCGCCGTCGATCAGATGATGACCGGTGCTGGCCAGGTAGCCTGCCTCGAATACCCATCCACCCTTGACTTCGCGCTGCAGGTTCGCATTCCATTGCTGAATCATGGGGTTCTGGTTGTCGATGAATATACCACTGCCAATGCCCAGGCCGATGTTGGTGCCAGGACCGCCAGCAGCACCCAAAGGAAGGTTGTAGCCTGCCGGGTAAGGGTTGCTCCAGGTGGTTAGAATAGTTGCGTAATTGTCGTTGGTGACGGCAAACGGAGTGTTGTTTTCAAATCCGATTACACCAGAGCTACCAGAGGTGCCAGCCGCCGTAATGGCCGAGCCGGAGTAAGTGATGCCGTAAGCTGCGCGGAACACGGTCTTAGGAGTGATCTGGTAAGCGAAACCGAAACGTGGACCGAAGTTGTTCAAATCGGTAGGAACCTGACGCCGGTTGTCGGCATCCTGGAACACGAACGCGCCTTTCAAATTGGGAAAAGCAGGAACCTTGCCCGCAAGTGGTGATGTGGCTGCCAAATCGAAATGGTTCAGCCGGTTGTAGCGTTCCGTTCGGGGCTGTTCCGCTTCGTAGCGCAAGCCAATGTTCAGGGTAAGCTTGCGGCTCAACTTCCAAGTGTCATCCACATAAAAAGCGAAGTAGTTGGCAGCAGTGGCGTTAGAGAAGCTGTGGCTGATGCCGCCGCCGTTGTTGGGAATTCCAAGCAGGAAGCTGGCAAATCCGAAGCCTTCAATTTGGCTTGTGGAAAGCAGGTCTTTCTTGGTTGGCGTATTGCCGAAACCATACTGGCCGCTGGGGTTACCATATTGCGTGAAGTTCAACATTAACTTGCGGTATTCCCCGCCAACCTTGACGGTGTGCTTGGTGAAGACTTTGCTGATGTCACCGCGGGCTGTATAGGCGTAAGCTTTGATGTCTAAATAGGTGAATGTGTTTTGACCAAGATTCGCAACGCCGGTTCCAGCAATGTTTGGGAACTCAGAATTATTCAAGGCAACGATTCCATCTAATTCTTTAGGGAATCCCAGGGAGCTAGGCTTGGTACCGGTGGAGAACGGATAGCGGGTAACGTCCTTCTGGCCGAAACCCAAGCTGAAGTTCACGATGGTGGTGGGCGTCATCGAATACACAAAGTTGCTGGTAATATTCGGCAAGGTGCTGGTTGTGTTTCCGTCACCAATACTGGTGCCGATGTTGCCAAAACCATTAAAGGGAAAGTTGGGGCCATTGTCATAGGAGCCACGCGCGAACATTCTCAACTTTTCGCTGAAGTAATGATCCAGTCGGGAATCGAACTTGTTATCGGTGCTGCGCTGTTTGCCTTGCGCGATGAAATTGTTCGATCCAATGGTGGTTGCACCAGCGGTAATGTTCTGGGTGTTGTTCGGTTGTGGCCAGAACTTCAATAGACCTCTGGAAATATTATCAATCCGGTTCTGAGGAATGATGTTACCAGGGAACGCAGTACGGGAGCCCAAGGTACCGCCGGAGAACGTCAGCGGATCATAGATAACGATCAGTGGGTTGCCAGCGCCGGGATTTGCCTGACGGAGGTTGGAGAAGTTGCCATCTCTCCATTCCTGAATCGGCACAGTTGCCGTGGGCACCTGAATGCTGGAATTCTTGGTGAACTGATGGCTCCAGAACAGGAAGGTCTTGTTGTGGCCATCATAGAGGTGAGGGATCACGACTGGTCCGCCAACATTGAATCCATATTGGTTGAACGAGCAGCAACTGGGGCGCTTTACTCCATTGCGGTTGTTACCCCAGCTATTGGCATTCAGTGCCGGGTTGCGGAAATATTCAAATAATCCGAAATGCGGAGTATTGCCGCCGCTGCGAGTGGTTGAGGTGAGCACACCGCCGCCAGTTCGTCCATATTCGGCAGCGAGAGAGTTCTTGATCACAGTCACTTCAGCGATGCTATCCATAATTGGTATGTAGCCGCCGTCGTTGATGCTGACGTTGTTTTCCGGAACAATGCCGGTGTTGCCGTCAATCAGGATTTCGCTGGTGGCGTTGCGACCGCCGCTGATCCAAGGGGTGGAACCACCGCCTCCGGGTATGACGCCCGAAGTGAGGGTGGCCACCCCAAACGGGTTGCGGTTGGTGGGCAGATCTAAAATCTGTCGTTGGGTGATGGTGGTGGCCGCGCTGGATGTTTCCGTCTTCAACTGAGCAATGTCAGCCGTCACTTCTACAACTGTTGTGACATCGCCCACTCTCATGGCAATGTCAACAGTTACCGATTGGCTGGCCTCCAACTGGATTCCGGTAGTAATGAACTTAGAGAAGCCGGTTTTTTCAGCCGTGACCTTATAACTGGTAGGCAACAGACTTGGCTGAACAAAGCGGCCATCGGCACCGGAAGCCTGCGTCTGTTTGAAGCCGGTACGTTCCGCTTCAATGGTGATTTTGGCTCCGGGGATTGCTGCGCCACTGGCATCTGTGACGCGACCCGTAACGGTTCCTGTAGGCGCTTGCGCCGCTGCTGGGAAGCAGAGCAAAGCGGATAGAATTATGCTCTGGAAAAGAGACTTAGTCATCTTGGACTCCTCATGTTTTGAACTGCATTTCAAACTGACCCCGACGATTCGACTGGGGTGACCCTTGTTGTAACCGCTATCTTACTCCAATCGGCACAATCAACAAAAGCGAACACCCTTCAGCCAAAGGACCATGCCCGTAAGCAAGGCCTCGGATGGATTTTATTGAGTATCTACCTATCGCTTGCAGAATACAACGGGTTACACGGTGAATCACGGGTGTAAGAACTTGTAAACAATCGAGTTTTCATCCCATTGCATTGATGTTTCAAAAGAAGGACAATCAAGGCACCCGTATGGCAAATTTGGCGGCATACCCTAAAGATTCGCTGGCTGGCCCCACTCCAACTCTTCCAGTTGCTTCGGAAATTCAGGCCCAGTTAAAACCTCCACCTGCACCTTCTCCTCAGTTTGCCAATACAAGAGAACGCAGCAATGTTATAAGAGATACGCAAACACCGGCTGGCCAGCCACCCAGGGATTGGAACATTTCCTCAAAGGAAGACGGCTCGGCTGCCGAGGATTATTTCCTGGTTTGTCGGGTGAAGACTCCCATCGCTGGGGGAGCGCAGTTTGTGGAACTGGGTGCCATTCTTCGAACCTTGCCACCGGGCTGGGAGAATCAGAATCTACAGTTAGTGCTGCATTCCAGAGTGATCAGCAACACACCGGCACAACCGGAAGCGGTTGCCTGGCACGTTTGGTAACGCATGCCGGTGATTGTGTCTCTGCTGCGCGGCGTCAATGTGGGCGGTCACAACAAAATCAAAATGGAGGCATTGCGAGGCCTCTACGAATCACTGGGACTCAAAGAGGTCGCCACCTTCATTCAGAGCGGTAACGTGGTTTTCAGGGTAGAAGAAAATCATCTGCCTGGGTTAGCGCAACGGATTGAGAGTGCTATTGAAGCAGACTTCGGCTTTCGCCCCAGTGTTGTGCTGCGCACCCATGCTGAGTGGGAGGAAGTGATTGCAAACAACCCATTTGCTAAAAGGTCAGGCATAGATCCGGCCAAGCTGGTTGTGAATTTTCTGGTGACTGATCCTGGGCAGGAAGCCTGGAAACGGCTTCTTGCAATTGAGACTGATCCAGAGGAGGTGCAGGCTGGGGGTCGGGAACTTTACATTTATTTTCCGAACGGCCAGGGGAAGTCGAAGCTTCCAGTTGGGCGCATGGATAAGGCGTTGGGGGTGGCAATGACGGGTCGCAATTGGAATAGTGTTTTGAGGTTAGGTGAGATGGCTGAAGGGCTGGGCTAATATGGATTGAAAGGGGAAGCGCCACATGATCATTGAAATCCATAAGCCCGAACTTGAAGATCTCATCCGCGATCGGATGGCTAGCGGGAAATTTCAGAATGTCGAAGACGTCGACCCGCTCGCGGCATCCGCACAAAAACCGAAGATGCCCCTTGGACAGTTCCTTCTAGAATCTCCGTTGCGCGATTCCGGGCTAAAACTGGAACGGCAGAGAGATTTCCCTAGGCCCATGTTGTAATTACCGTTGCCGTAAGATCTGGTACGATCAAATTATGGCTGAATCAACACCCGATATTTTTGAATCGACTGAACCGCCAGTTGCAGTTGAAGAGGAAACACGCGCCGCGATAGAGCAGGGCATCCGCGATGCCGATGCTGGTCGCGTTATTTGCAGCGAAGAAGTGCATAAATTAATCCCACAATGGTTTTCCAAATTCTCTACACAGAGTCAGCTCTAGCTGACTTGGAAGAGGTTTGCGCCCGGTCCTGGGAACAGCATCCAGAAAGCGGTGAGCGTTTTGCCACAGCGCTTTTCAATCATGTCGAGTTACTCAAGTCGTATCCGAACTTAGGTATGCCGATGTCTGGCTACGAGGGCCTTCGGCGGCTTTTACATTCCTTATGTCAAATCTGAACGCTGCCGCTCTACGCTATTTTCAACACCTGAAAAGGAAATGCCACGGCATGATGCGGGTGGAGCGGTTCGACGCTTGCGCAAAAAGGCTCATCTATCCGCGATCTGAATAAATCGTTTCACGGCTTATGGCTTCGTCGGACAGAACGGGTGTGGTATGCGCGTGGCTTTCAGCCCAATTTCGAAAGGCTTCAGCACGTTCCGTGGGTGAAAGTGTGGGGCTTCCGACTTCAGCGTTTGGGCGCAATGCCTGTTCCATGAGTAGTTCTTGCACTCACATATCTATTTTGGCTTACAAATTAGCCAAACGCGTATCCGCATCGCCGAACTTGTCCAGCTTGATTCCCATGCGATCCATAATCCCTAAATACAAGCTACACATCTTGCGATTCTCTACGCCGGCCTTGTAATAATCCAGTGAACGTCCAGTCTGGAGCGTTCCACCGAGGCCTCCAGCCAGAACTACCGGCAACCTGAAGTTGTCGTGCTTTCTGCCGATCCATAAATTAGAAAGCCACATGAGGCAGGAATTATCCAGCACTGTTCCATTGCCTTCCGGCATGCTATCTAACTTGGTTGCCAAGTAGGCTAGCTGGCTTAAATGGAAACTGGCGATGCGTTCGTAACTATCGGAATTATTGTCATGCGATGCCGAATGGTGTCCGTCCTTTACGTTGAGGAATGGATAGATTTGCGCTGAAAGATCGCGAGCCAACAATAGCGAAGCTACTCGAGTCTTGTCGGTCTGGAATGCAATGGCGATGATGTCGCACATCAGGCGGGCATGTTCGCGTAGATCTTCGGGCAAGCCGTTCGCCGGACGTTCCATGGTGAACACAGAGCGGTTCTTGGCCTTGGCCGCATCTTCCGCCACATCCTTAGTTTTACGCATGCTTTCCACGCGCTTTTCCACTTCACGCACACTGGTTAGATATTCATCCAGCTTGCCCTTATCGGTGGAGCTGATCTTTTTGCTGAGCATTTCAGCACGATCTTTTACGCGGTCAAGAATGCTCATGTTGCGCAAGCTGCCACGATTCTCAAACAGGTTATCGAACGCAAGCGATGGGTACACTTCGTTGGGCACCGGCGAATCGGGAGACTGCCAGGAGATGTGCGAACTGTAGGCCAGTGAAAAGTTCGATTCATGATAGCCCGTCATCGGCTGCTCACAGGCCAGCACGATACTCGATTGCGCGGTATCTTGCCCCACATGATTGGCGATCATTTGATCTACCGTCATGCCCGCCTTGATGATGGCACCTTTCTGAATCGTTGCGCCGGAAAGCAGGCTGCCGGTCTGCGCGGGATGAATGCCCTGCCCGGTGGCCGCTTTATTGAACAAGCCGTCAATGACGTTGATCTTGTGCTTCAAAGGCTCAAGCACAGACAAGGTTTTGCTGAGCTTCATATCAGCACCATTGCCCGTTGCGCTCCAATGATCTTCATTGATGCCATTGCCCATAAACATCACGGCGAAACGCTTGGGGAACGCGCCTGGTGTATCGGCAAATACTGGAAGCGATTCCAGCCACGGCAGAGCCATAGTGACTCCTGCTCCTTTCAATACTGTGCGGCGGGAAATTTTCGTTGAGTTCGGCATCTTAATCACCTTTCACTTGTTGACGGACATTCGCTTTGCGAATAACGGGCTTTTCACTGGGTTCTGGACCACGTTTGGTCAGGAACTGCGGACTGGTGACAATGGTTTCCACCAGCGATCCTATTTTATAACTATCGGAAGCTAGCCGGGTTTTCATGCGCTCAATGACGATTTCATCGGAGAGCAAAAGAGAACGGCTAAGCGCGTAGGACAACATTTTACGGCTGATGTTATCCAGAAAATCTTTTTCGCGATGCTCGTGAATGTAAGTCTGCACACTCTCAAATCCAGAGCCTTGGCTGCCACCAGGAAACACGGTTTGTGTATCGACAGGGCGACCAGCAAGGTCTTTGGTGCGGGCCTCGCCAATGGGACTGTAACCTTCAAAAGCCAAGCCGAACGAATCGAACCGGGCATGACAACCGGCGCAGGCGGGATTTTCACGATGCTTCACTAACGCTTCGCGCAATGGCAAATCGGACTTGGCCTCATCGGCAGGAAGTTCAGGGACCACGGCGGGCGGTGGCGGAATGGCTTCGCCAAGTACGCGCTTCACAACCCAGTAACCACGCTTCACAGGACTGGTGCGCAAGCCGGGCGAATTCTGCGTCAAGAATACGGACATGGGCAACAGACCACCGCGACCGTATTGGCTGGCATCGTCCACGCGAACCCAGGTATCGGGCTTGCCCTTCATTGGCGGCATTCCGTAATGTTTGGCCAGCACGGGATTCACAAAAGTGTACTTGCCATACAACATGTCGAACACGCTGCGGTTGTTGTGAATCATGTCTTCAATGAAGCGCAATGGTTCTTCAAACATAGCTTGGCGGAGTTCGTTGGTGAAGGTGGGGAAGCGGGTGCGATCCACGGAGCTGATCTGCTCAAAGCGGCGGAAATCGAGTAAGTTGCCTGCGAACTCCGTGGCCAATCCGCGGGCCCGGGGGTCCTGTAACATGCGATGGGTTTGGGCGAGAAGCACTTTCGGATTTTGTAAGTCACCGGCGGCGGCGTGAGTAAGTAACTCCTGGTCAGGCATGCTGGACCACAGAAAGTAACTCAGCCTGCTGGCAATGGCGTAACCGGAAAG
>JAYWBH010000044.1:0-2624 GCA_043781815.1 Bryobacterales bacterium
CAACACATCCTCCACATCGCGCGGCCACACCTTGTAGCCTGAGGCGACAATCATGTCTTTCTTGCGATCAACAATGTAGAACCAGCCATCGGAATCCATTTTTGCCACATCGCCAGTAAGGAACCAGCCATCGTGAAAAGCACTGGCTGTCGCTTCGGGCTTATCCCAGTAACCGGCAAACAGGAACGGCCCCTTCAAAGCGATTTCACCGGACTCGCCTGATTGCAACACCTTCGCTGGATCAGCTAAATCGACAATGCGCGCTTCACAACCAGGGATGGGCAAGCCGATGGCCAGAGCACCGGAATCGGAATCAACACGACCCTCCATTCCAAGTGGAGTCAGATGGCTGGGAGAGTTCACTTCGGTCAATCCATAGGTATTGTGGATCTGCACTCCGAAGCGATTGCGAAATTCTTCGACGACCGTTGGAGCGACCGGAGCCCCGCCTGTGCAGCATTTGGTGAATGAGGAAAGATCTGCCGAGTAGGGATCGCGCAACATGGCGATGTAGGCAGTGATAGCGGCCACCGCCATGGTCGCTTTCCACTTTTCAATGAGGCGGAACGTTTCGGCACTATCGAAGCGATGATACAAAATCAGTGGCACGCCAGTGAGGGCCGAAAGCGCCATTTGCGCGACGATGCCGGTGATGTGAAACAGCGGAGCGATGCCTAGAATCACGTCCCCAGGTCCGATATTGAACCAAGTACGAAAGGTGTTTGCGTTATAGGCGATGTGGCGATGCAGACTGATGGAACCTTTCGGTGGGCCGGTTGTGCCGGAGGTATAAACCAGACAAGCAACATCGTCCGGAGATACTGCAATACGATGGTTTAAAGACGCGGTTGCCGTTTCAAGAGTGCTTGCAAATTCGCTCAAAGGAACAACGTGTTGCACCTGCGTTTCAGCAAGTATATTGTTGGCTTCGTTCTGTAAAATGGCATCTTCAGCGACATATACTTTAGCGCCGCAATCAGCCAACTGGTAGCCGATTTCTTTCTTCTTGAACATGGGACTGAGCGGCACAACAATGGCACCGCGCTTCCAGGTGCCGTATTGAGCCACCAGAAATTCAGGATCGTTCTGAATGGAGATGGCAACGCGGTCACCATGGCCGATGCCCCAACTGGCAAGCAGTGAAGCAAACTGATCGGCACGCTGATTGAGTTCGGCAAATGTGATGGTCTGGTCAAAGTAGTGGATCGCCGGTGAAGGCGCATGTGCCGTAGCGGTCTGCTCAAAAATGTCGATCATGCTGAGTTGCGGCGTAGGCAGTTCTGCGGGAACAAACTTGGAATATTGGGACAGCCAGGGCTTTGACATATGGCTTAGCAGGATAGATCGCGCTCCAAACGAAACTCAGCAATCACTTCAATGTAGCCATCAATATGATCGTTGAATTTTGCCAATTCCTCTGCGGGCACCCACAATTCGCGATGATGCTTTGCGCCGACAGTATGCACGGGGTAACGACTGGCAAAAAGGGCATCGATTCTAAACTGCGTGACGTAGCCGACAAAACCATTGCGCGGATCTTTTGAGTTCCAATCTCGAGCAATTTGACAAGCGTAATCGTAATCGAGAACAGGGTAGAAAATCGGTTGGTCAGGCAAGCGAGGAGGAAATCTCTTGCAACCGGACTCATGAATCAGTTTCCATTCCTTTTCGCCCAATGGGCGGTAGAGAATCATACTGACTAGATTACCTGATCGCGGCCCAATAGCTGGGCAAATCCTTCTTCGTGTCGCGAAGAATTTCCAGCACTGCCTGCCGATCCTGTCGACTCAACGAACGGAAATCCTTACTATTGTCGGCACCGGTCAGCACTTCCCACAGTCGTTGATAAAGGTAGTCACGGGCTGGTTTTGGAATGGCATCGAAGGCTTGGGAATAGATGAGATAGCTGCATGGGTAAAGGAATGTCTTGTGCTTCAGGTCGAAGTCCCTTAAAGAACGGCCTTTCGAATCGTGCGGGCCGTTTGTGGCAAAACTTTGCTCCATTCCAGAAGTTCCATGCACCGGCCCAAGCAACGCAGGCTCGTCTACAAACAGCAGATAGCGCAGCAACGTTTCCACGGGGTTATAGATTCGACGTCTGGTGGAATCGCTCCATTCTTCTGTGGGCCTGCCCAAAGCTTTATTCATTTCACGCTGCGAGAGCAAAGCAACTTTGGTTTCGTAACTGACCCTGGTGAACAGATTGTGCATGCGGGTCTGATGTTCCAGCACCATCAGTGCGACAATATCGCTGTGCCTGGTTAGATAGGGCTCAACGTCAAGCAATCCTTTGAGGTCAACAATATTCGCCCCTGCTTCTACATTTAAGTGATCGGGGTGAGTCTTATCTTCCACCAACACGTTGCCCATATGACGTTGCTTGCCATGCGTGCCAGTTACATACCAGCCTCCCCAGCGCTCTGCAAAGGGGCTGCGATGGTCGGTAACAAAGCCACCAGCCTGCGTTTGCGGGAAGCCTTCATCATCGGTATACACCGAGCGCACAAGGTGACCAGGAACACCCAGAGTTCTGGGGGAAGCGTGGCATTGCAGGCACTCATCGCGACGTTCAAAACGGGGTTTGACGGCTTGTTTCTGATCTAACGAATAGAAGATGGCACCAC
>JAYWBH010000045.1:0-8068 GCA_043781815.1 Bryobacterales bacterium
GCTGCAAAACGATGGCGCAGGGCCGCCTGGTAACTTTCATCCACGTGACGATTGGTAAAAACCTGGGGCCGATCACGATAGAGAACAAACAGATCGGAATGGCGACGATAAGAAAATGACGCGTCCATATTTTCGGTAAGGGGTTGCTGGATGCCCGCAAACCAGCCCTTGGTTCGTTCCCAGGAATTGTAGTTGCCATAAAAATTATCGGCACCAAAAGGACGGTCGTTCAAGGCAAGAGTGATATGGGTGAGCCCGAGCGCCGTGCGGATGTGCGAATCGGACGCCAGCGAAAGGTTGCGGTAATCGCGATTACGGAGAAAGCCGCTGGAAAAATCGCGGGAGAAGGCTAGTTGTTGATCCCACCGCTTTGAGGTGAACCCAACCGTTCCATTTTGCTGATTGATGCCGAAGTTCCCAACCCCTGCACCTAAGCGCATTTCGGTGATTTTGGAGGGAGCCGTTACGAAGTTAACAACACCAGCAACAGCGTCAGAACCGTATAACGATGAACCAGACCCCCGCAGCACTTCCACCTGCGTCACCGATTCCAGGGGCACGGGGATATCCATATTATGGTTGGCAGATTGCACATTATTGAATCGCATGCCATTCAGTAGGACCAGCGTTTGCCCGAAAGATCCACCACGAATAGAGAGTCCCGATTGAATCATGCCGGGGGAACGTTCTCGTAAATCCAGCGATGGGTCCAGGTTGAAAAGATCGGAAAAGTTGCCGAACAGCAAAGCCTGTGCACGAGCCGGAAGCACAGCAATGGCGCGGTCCGCTTCATTTAGAGGTAGGGGTGTAACGGTGCCAGTAACGACAATGGTGTCTTTGCGAGGTTCGGGATCGGGTGGTATAGATTGTTGGGCAAGACCCAGCGGACAGAGTGCGGCCACGCACAACAAAAGTTTGGACTGAAACATGGATAGTAATAGTTTAGCTTCAGTGCTAAACTACCGCCAAATGAGACTGCTTCTTTTAGTGGGTTTATTAAATCTTCCCCTGATGGCGGAAGTGGGTGCCGATGCTCGGCGATATCTGATTGACCTGATTCGACTGGACACCACGAATCCGCCAGGGAATGAGACCAAGGTGGCCGATTACCTTGCAAAGGTGTGCAAGGCGGAAGGGATTGAATTTGAGTTGCTGGGTGCCGATGCGAATCGTAAAAACTTTGTCGCGCGCTTGAAAGGCACCGGATTGAAGCGCCCATTGTTGATGATGGCGCATTCCGATGTGGTTCCTGCGGACCCTAAGCTGTGGACAGTACCTCCCTTTACTGCCGAAATTCGCGATGGGTATCTGTACGGTCGTGGCGCATCGGATGATAAGAGTCTGCTGGCTGCCGAACTGGCTGTCTTAGTGGATTTGAAGCGCCGCAAGGTGCGGCTGCAACGGGACGTGATTCTGTTTTCAGAAGCGGATGAAGAGGCTGGATCCACTGGGGTGAGTTGGATGATTGCCAACGCCTATTCAAAGATTGATGCAGAGGTGGCCATCAATGAAGGCGGTGGGGCGATGGCGGTGGGGGATTGGACGGTGTATCAAGTACAAACGTCGGAAAAGATTCCCACGCGGGTGACGCTTTCCGCACGAGGAACGGCGGGCCATGGATCCTTGCCACGGGCCGATAATCCAGTGGTCCATCTGGCGGAAGCGGTATTGAAATTAGCGCGGGCGGAACAGCCCGTGAAATTGAACACAACAACAAGACGGTATTTTACTGAGATGGCGAAATTGCCACAGTATGCCTGGGTGATTCCTTTTGCGGATAAGTTGGAAAGCGCAGCGGCAAGTGAGGCGATTGCGGCCAAAGATGGTGAGTTGAACGCTATGCTGCGAACCAGCGTATCGCCCACCATGTTGACGGCGGGGATGAAAGATAATGTGATTCCGAATGCGGCGGAATCGACGATTGATGTAAGGCGTCTACCCAATGAGACAAAGATTGAGGTGTTGGAGAGGTTCAAGAAGATCATCAATGATCCCGCTGTGGATGTGTTGCCATCGCCCGGCCAGGACATGCCCGCTACGGAACCCAGTTCGCTGAGTACAGATTTGTATTTAGCGATGGAAAAAGTGTTGGGCAATGAGGTCCGGGCAAAGGTGATTCCGTATATGTCGCGCGGGGCGACAGACGGTAGCTTTTTGCGGCAGAAGGGGATGGCAGTTTACGGGGTGCCTGTTTTCATGCGGGAGGAAGGAGCAAGCCGTGCGCATGGCAACGATGAACGGATCCGATTGGATAATCTGGTGCGTGGGAGTGGGTTGCTATTGCGGATTGTGGAAGAGGTGGCGCTGGTGCGGTAGTCTAACTCAGTGCATCTTCAACCGTATGTGCGAAAATCATTTTACGGCTCCAGCTTTCCAGTTGCTTATCTGATGCGGTTTGGAGTTTCTCCTCAGAAGCAGTAGACAGTGGGCCAAACTTCAACTTCAGTTCAACTTGTAAGAACCGAATTGAACCATCTCGAACGTTTCCGCTAAGAGCAATTTGCAGACCGTTAGCCCAGCCATGATTCCAAACACGGCGCAAGATTTGGTCATCGTCGATGTCAAGAAGTCTGTCCCCTAAGTCCACATCTTTTGGGGCAAATTCTGAATACAAATTAAGGCTTTCAGATCAAATGAGTCATTTCAGTACATCTTCAACCGAAGCCGCTGAAAGAATTTGACTACCCCAACGATCAAGTTGCTGTTGGGTAGCGGTTGTGAGCAACTGTTCCGTTGAAGCAAAAATAGAGCCAAACTTTTGTTGAAGTAAGATCCGCAGAAGGCGGGCTTGGCCTTCGTTTCGGCCCTGCACCAATCCTTTATCATGGCCTTCGCCGTGGCCCTCTTGATAGACACTCTGCAACATTACATCGTCTTTAACTTCAAGTGTTGCGCCCATGGGTGCCACCTCCTTCATAACTATCTGTGATAAGTTTCTCTTCATTGAGAATATCAAAAGTAGACGCGCCGCGCGCTTTCGTTGCTCTGGATGATCCAGCGCGCGAATTCTCCGCAGAATGTAGTCTAACCGAACTTTGGGTTCTGGTTGGCGACATAGAATAGACAAGATAACGTCGCCGATGCTGGGACTGGCCCACAATTCTTCAGCATTCAGGTTGCCAAGATCCACAATGGAAAAACGAAATTGTAACGATTCCAAATACAGATTCTCTGCCGTACTAATCGGCTCATTACCCATGTAAAGTACAACCTGACGTGGGCTTGAATCATATTTCCTGAAGAGCGCAACATAGTATTCAAGCATTCTCCAGGCAAGAGAAGAATCATTCTGACTCTGAAATTCCATTTGGAAAATGTTTCCATCGTCCAACCTGCAGACATAATCTACGCGTTGGGCGCGGGTTTCAGTTAGTTCAACGTTGAGCCACTCCACGGGGACACCACCCGCAAGACGTTCCGTCAGACTTGTACCGACTGACTGAAAGAGCTCCTTCAAGGCAATGTCAAAGTGCATGCAATCAGGGCTTGCTATAAGAGTAGCAGGTAAGGAATGTAACCCAATGCGCGCAAAGCCCGTCCCACCAAAAGTGCGTGCTGTAATCACCTTGTTGTTAACACTATCCTTCGCTCAAGGCCAACAACTCAGCGACCTTTCTACTCAAAGTCCGTTGCGTCCAGGTGAAACGCTGATCATTGGATTTTTAGGTGGCGTGGAACGGTGGAACGACCCGAATCGCGGAATCCGTAAATTAACGATGAAGCTTCGTCAAACTCCGGAAATTCACGCCGAATCCTTTGGAAATTCGCATTCCAACACTGCGTTGCGACTTATCGTAAAGGTCCTTGATACCGATGGCAACCACATTCTGAGCGACCAGGAACGCAGCCAAGCCCGCATTATCCTCTACGGTCAAAGCCTTGGCGGCCAAACTACAATTCGGCTGGCCCGGGCGCTGAACAAACGCAAGATTCCTGTGCTGCTGACGGTGCAAGTGGATAGCGTTGGACCGACAGATCACACCATTCCCCCCAACGTTCAAAGCGCCGTAAACTTCTATCAGCGGGAATTGCTAACGGTTCGAGGCCGAACCAATATCCACGCCTCCGATCCACAAAAAACTGTCATCCTGACAAACAAGCAATTCCACTATCCCCCGTTGGTTCCTATCAGTCCGAAGCCCAAAGGCTGGGCTCGCCGTCACTTGGGTGGGGCACACGCCCGCATGGAGGCTGACCCAAAACTTTGGGCAGAAGTGGAATCATACATACGCCAGACCCTCGCAAAGAAATAATATAGAGATTAGGACTCGCAAACCATGCTGAATCGTTTATTAATCATTTTTTCACTTACGCTGATCGCATTCGCTCAGGACAAACCTGACAATTCTTACGACTTCACTCTTGTCGGTGATAAGCAATGGATGGATACCAACATTGACGTAAAAGCTGGGGATCTGCTGAAGTTCACCGCAACGGGCAGTATTAAGTACCCCATGCAACCCAACGCCAAAGACATAGGGCCAGTTGGGGGTACGCGTGGTTGGCTGGATATGGTCCGCGCCTACCCTGTCAATGAAGCCAACAAGGGTGCAGTGATCGGCAAGATTGGGACCCAGGATACTTCGCGAGGTTTTCAAGTTGGGGAGGCCAGAGAACAGCGAGTAACGTTGGATGGCCGCCTGTTTGTTGGCATTAACCAAATGTCCAACGATGCAGCCACCGGTAGTTTTAAGGTTCATGTGGACCGCTATGCTGGCAAAGCCTCCGTAAAAATGGATACGGCGACAATCACCCGCTTAACACAAGCTCAGCTCGATTCCATTCCGAAGCGCGTGGTTGATAAAGATGGAAACCCGGGGGACCGAGTGAATTTCATCCTGGTGGCATCGGAACAACAGGTCCGCGACGCCTTGCAAAAAGCCGGTTGGGCGAAGGTGGACAAAATTGGGAAGGATGCGGTGTTCCGAGCTTTGCTTTCCAGCTTGTCCAAACAAGCCTACGTCACGTTGCCCATGAGTGAGCTGATGATGTTTGGTCGCGGACAGGATTATGGCTTTGCCCAAGGCGATCCCCTGAAAGTAGTGGCCAGCCGACACCATTTTCGGATCTGGAAAGCACCTTTTATGGTTGGCAGCAGCACTGTTTGGGTTGGTGCCGGGACGCACGATATTGGGTTTGATCGGGACCAACGGAACAACAACATTACACATAAAATCGACCCTGATACGGATTTGGAACGCGAATACATCAGTGGGAGCTTCATGGAAAGCGGCTTGGTGACGTTGAAAGATGTTGCCACCTTTACTGATCCTGTGAAGATCGCCAAAACAGCTCATGGCGAAGAGTTCCATTCCGACGGCAATACCAATGTGCTGTACTTTGCTGCTGACAATTCCGATTCCTCACGCAGCTTTGCTGACTATTTCTGCAGCGTGTTGCAGAAGAATCCCGATGGTGGCGATTGGGGTACCTGTTCACAATATTTAACCGAAGCCGGAAAGACCGATTTGCCTTTGCCTGTGCTTGCTCCAAATTACCGCGTGCTGATTGTCCCCGGCTTCATGAGCAGTTGTTTCCCGGAAAGTCCTGCGTTTCAGGAAGGGCAGGAAGCTTTGAAGAAGTACGGTTTCAACGTGGCGCTGTACCCTGTGCCAAATAATAAGAGTGAGGATAACGCCAAGGAAATCGCCAATTATTTACGCACGGAAGGGCCCAAAGACACCAAGAAATTCATTTTGGTAGGTTACAGCAAGGGCACCCCCGATCTGCAAGTGATGCTTGCCAAAGAAACCGGTATTCAACAATACGTTGCAGCCTTTGTTAGCGTGGCCGGGGCCAGCGGTGGATCGCCTATTGCCGAAACCATTCCAGGGATGGCCGATCAATATATTAAGCAGTATTTCAAAATGAAGAATTGTCAGGGAGAAATTGCTGAAGGGTTCAAGAGCCTGCAACGGGGCGTTCGGCAGGCATTTCTGGGTGCATATCCCAATCCAATTGTGCCCACTTACTCGGTTGTCGCCGTTTCCGGGAAAGAGAACACTTCAAAGTCACTGATGCAGACTTGGATCATGCTTGCCGGTTATGACACCGTGATTGACGGACAGCTAACCAAGCAAGACGCAATCGTGCCCGGCAGCAAGTTTTTGGGCACAGCGAAGGGTGATCATTTTGCGGTGGCATTGCCGTTTGATAAGTCGCCTGATAGCACCATCCGTAGTGGCATGGACAAGACTCGTTTTCCACGAGCAGCATTGTTGGAATCCATGGTGCGCTTTGTGATGGACGATTTGAAGATGGTTGGGAAGTAGAACGATTAACTCACTACTTCCAATTATTGTAGACTAAACTAAGCGAACTTAGTCTATGAAAACTGTGAATATTCACGAGGCAAAAACCCAACTATCCCGGTTGATTGAACAGGCAACGCAAGGGGAGCCGTTTATTATCGCCAAGGCTGGCAAGCCGCTTGTAAAGGTAACCCAGTTGGATGCTCCTAGTGCTGGGCAAGTGCGTCGGCTAGGTTTTATGCTTGGACAGATCAAGGTTCCGGTCGATTTTGACCAAATAGGTAAAGCTGAGATTGAAGCTCTATTTGGTGCCGGGGCGTGAAATTACTGCTTGATACGCATCTTTTATTGTGGGCAGCTGGACAGCCGGAGCACTTGTCAAAACAGGCCCAAACGTTACTGAGTGACCCGCAAAACGAGCTTATGTTCAGTGCCGCCAGTTTGTGGGAAGTGGCGATTAAATCTGGGTTGGGGCGTACAGATTTTCAAGTAGACGCCAGGGTATTGCGCCGCGGCTTGTTGGATAACAGTTACAGCGAACTGGCCATCAGCAGCGCGCACGCCGTCGCTATACAAGGCCTGCCTGCACTGCATAAAGATCCGTTTGACCGAATTTTGGTTGCGCAATCAATTGTGGAAGGCATCTCCCTGCTGACCACGGATGCGTTGGTTGCCCAGTATGGCGAACCGGTGATGCTGGTTTAAGAAGCCCTGCTGGCCCAGCATTCGTTTTGCCGTCATTCCCCCTACAAGCGCTACAATAGGGACTTGATCAAACGGATCACCGTCCATGGGGCGCGGCAGCATAATCTCAAAAATATAGACGTTTCCATTCCTCGCAATTCTTTGACTGTTGTCACAGGATTGAGCGGATCTGGGAAGTCTTCCTTAGCCTTCGATACTATTTATGCCGAAGGGCAGCGGCGCTATGTCGAAACCCTTTCCCCTTATGCCCGCCAGTTTTTGGATCAGATGGAACGGCCAGAGGTCGATTCCATTGAAGGGCTTTCCCCAGCCATCTCCATTGAGCAGAAAACTACCAATCGCAGTCCGCGTTCCACTGTGGGAACCGTAACTGAAATCTACGATTATCTGCGACTCCTCTATTCGGCCATTGGCACGCCCCATTGTCCGCAATGTCAGATCGAAATCAGGCAGCAATCGAGCGAGCAGATTCTGGAACAGGTGCTGGCACTTAAGCACGATGAACGCATCATGATTCTGGCGCCGTTCGTTCGCGGTCGTAAGGGCGAATACAAAAAGGAAATGGAAAAGCTGCTGCGCCAGGGGTTTGTGCGCGCGCGTATTGATGGGGAACTGCGGTCGCTGGATGAAGATATTCAGTTGGATAAGCGTAAGAACCATACCATTGACGTTGTAGTGGATCGGCTGGTGTTAAAGGCTGGCGTGGAAAAGCGCTTGGAAGCGTCACTGGAAACGGCAACCAAGTTGGCCAACGGACTCGTAATTGTTGCGGTAGTGGATGGCGAGGAAAAGCTGTTTTCGCGCAACCTGGCTTGCCCGAATTGCGGGGAAGGTGTGCCGCAGTTGGAGCCCCGCTCGTTCTCTTTTAACAGCCCCTATGGCGCTTGTTCCACTTGCAATGGTCTGGGTAGCCGCTGGTCGTTTGACCCTTCCAAGATTGTGGTTGATCCGGGTAAGCCGCTGTTCGATGGTGGCCTGGGACCGGGTGGAAATTCCGGTACGGTTTGGAATCGTACCGACGAATTCGCGCGTCGATTGAAAATTCCTATCACTAAACCTTTTGACAGTCTGAGCAAAGCGCATCAGGAGATGTTGATGGATGGCGGACCTGC
>JAYWBH010000046.1:0-2619 GCA_043781815.1 Bryobacterales bacterium
TGGCGCATCAGGCAACACAACGACGCTACACCGATTGGAATCCGGTGCGAGCAGCCATCGTGGACAAACCGAAGGAGTACAAATGGTCGAGCGCAGCGGCCCACTTGTTCGGCCCCGATGCAGAGCGGATTCCTTTATTAGCTTAGACTAATTTGGCGTATCCTGAGTGGTGGTGAAGAATGGAAACGCCGATTGGAAATGACACAGGACGTGCGCGATGTGCAGCGTTTAAGACTCGAACATACGCCGGGTTTTCGCCAGTTTTTCTAGTTCGGCTCACATCAATGAGACGGCTTGCATCACCTGAAGATGCCAGTCCCGCTCTTGCCGTAAGGGATTGAGTATTCGCTCGTGCTCTTCTGGGCTCAAGTCCATTTTGTGAACGCGCCGGATCAAAACGTCCAGTTCGGCACGGCGAGCACGAGCCAACTTCATCATGCGGGTGTAGTCGGCTACATCCTTGCAATTCTCATAAGCTCCACGGATTTCCTCCAGTTTCTGTTTCTCTTCGCGGAGTAGCTCGTCACCTATTGATACAGCAACGGGCGCAATCGGCGCGGCAATGGCGGAATCAGAAACCGACTTGGATGGGACCGACGATGAGCAAGCGGTCAGGACAATGGCGAGAGATCCAAGGAGAACGGCAAAAACGCGAAGTATCATCATATAAATTATAGTGGCTATACAGTGCCGAAAATCTCATTAATTCCGCACCGATGCTTAGTGCTCATCCGATCTCGCGAACTGCTCAGCCCTTTACGACGATGCCGATTTATAACCCGGTGGTAAAATCCGGGGAATTGGAAATGACGGAAGACGTGCGCAATGTGCAGTGTGCAGTGTCTAAGACGCGCAGCATACGCCGGAACTCCATTGGGTTACGCGGGTTTCGTGGCGAAAATAAAGGAATGATTTGGACGTCAATGGAGGAACCCAGTCGTCCACACTAAGGATGATGGGGGAAGCTGTAAAGGGGACAGAGCACACTGCGTCAGAATTGGCAGTATGAAAAGGTGAAAGATCAGGCTGGCCGGGTTTGCCGACCGGGTTTGCCCGGGTTGTGAAGAATTCCCAAAAGCGCCGCTCAGCTTTCGCCGGGCCAGCGAATACGGTTGGCACTGGAAGAGCTTGAACAGCAGGTGCGAGCATTACGGTTGTCGTCTCATAATTCCCATGGATTCAGGAGCACCACGCCCAGATCGGCGAAATCCTTCACATTGCGCGTAACGATTGTCAGCCCGTGTTCCAGCGCGGTAGCGGCGATCATACCGTCCGGCACATTCAGAGGCCGTCCGGCCAATTGGCGCTGAGCTTCCAAAACACCCCACCTTTCGGCAATGGTGCGAGTGACCGTCAAGATGCGCCCGGAAAAGAGGATAGAGAGGTCAGTTTCAAGCCAGACTTCCAGTTCCGTTTTTCGCTTGCCTGGTAAACGCAAAACAATCCCCTTGCGGAACTCACCGAAACTCACGGCGCTAATAAACAATGCGTCGAGGTTCTGCGCCGCAACCCAGCTTTCGACCCTCGGTTCAGGCTTAGGCCGTACCAATTCGGAAGGAACATTGGTGTCGAGCAGAAATCCGCTCATTCAAAATTGACCGGACGGGCCGAGGATTGGTTGCGGCTGAAGAGCGTGTCTACTTCCTCATTGGTGAGCAACCCGCGCACTTTGGCACAGACATCGACCAGACTTTGGCCTGTGCGGCTGGGCGCGGAGGCAGGGGAGGCATGCGCTTCCCGCGCCAGTACTTCCTGAGCGAACTCAGTGAGCGACACGCCGCGAGCAGCGGCCTGGACGAGGAGGCCGTTTTCGATTTCGGGTCTAAGATCGAGCGTGATGGTCATGGACGGCTCCTCTTCCGAGTTGGTTTGGTCTTTCCAGGGTAGCTGTCTGGCTGGTATCAGTCAAGCGTTATAAAGGACCTTATCACACTCTAATCGGGTACAGAAAACTGCCATATTTAAACATCAATAACCTCGATCCAGGCAGTTGTCAAAGTGATCTTATGTCTATCCTTGCTTACTCCAGATGACCTGGGTAGTTGACTCGGCGTTTGCATTCTTCCACGCCCTCTGAAATCCCCACGGCTTCGTACATCTGACCCGCTTCGGCCCAAAGCACCCGAGCCTCTTCATGCGTTCCTCGTGCGGACTTCAGCGCGGCATACGCCCGGATGGCATTGGCAAAGTCTAGTGTCGGGGGCGAGGGATGGCTTCGGTAGATATCCAACGCCTTAACGAAACAGGGCTCCGCAGGAAATACTGGGTCAGCCTGAACTTACACCTTTTCGACTCACCAATAAGGAGGCAGAGCCGAGTGGCACAATTTCTATGTTTATCCGGGGATACAAAAAAGGACAGTTTTACAGCTCTTTAGGGCGAGTTTTGACTTTTATATCGAGAATATCGCTTTGTTCGAGCTCGTAGATTCCGACTTGCCTCGCCAACTGTTACCTGGGGGTTCGCTCGCAGTCGGATGTTAAACTAAGCCATAACTTATTCAAACTAATAACCTTTTGCAATTGATTTCAAATCTGCAGAAAACTAGGAATAGTGCCAGCTTGCTCTGCCTCCGTTTCACATCATGATTAAAGGGTAAGTTCAGGCTGACCCAGTTCT
>JAYWBH010000047.1:0-2616 GCA_043781815.1 Bryobacterales bacterium
GTGCGTTGTCCGTTGATCGTAGCAATAATTGCCTGATCTCCGTTGGGCACTGAAGCGGGAATGGTTACGTTCATCTGGTAAAGTCCGGCTCCAGTTAAACCAGCGAACGCAACGGGTGAATCAATACCGCCGATGGTGATAGTCACCGGGCGGGAAGTTTTGGATGCCCCACTAAATACTGAACCGGCAGGGACTGGAGTTTCGGTAGGCCCAAAGCCAGTTCCGAAAAGCAGCAAGACATCGCCAGGCTTGGCTGGGACGGTGGTCAATGACGTACCGAACAATTTGTCCTTGGCGGTAAAGACTCCGTCAGAACGAACTGCCGCGACATAGTTGGAAGGAAACATGAAGAAGCCGGGCTGTTCCGCTATGAGATTGGCCGTGAACGCATCACTTGTGCCATCGGCAGTGGTCACCGTAACGGCAACCGGGCCAAGAGCGGAATCGGTAGGTGCCTGAACGTTTAACTGCGTATCGCTGATGTAATAAATAGAGGCGTCTTTGTTGTTGATTTTGACGCTGATGCCGTCCAGGCTGGTAGGCAATTTACCAACTACGATTTCACTATCCTTCCAGATGCGGTTGGATGAGGTGTTGAATTTGCCGTTGAGAGTCGTCCAGGAACCGGATACGATCCCAGCCGCGAAACTGGCACCGTTGGATACTCCAGAAATAGTCGGCTTGGTTGTGGTTGGAGGCGTGAGTGTGGCAGTGGCTGTATAAATATGGTCACCCGAATTTGCACCATTTCCGTTGGCCGCATTGCCGGAAACATAGAAAACTATGTTGCCCACGTTGGTTGCAGGTGGGGTCCAATCAAATTCAAAAAAGTTACTACGATTAGGCGTGGAATGCTCAATATACTCAAGCGGGGCTGTTGCCCGACACGTATTTGTAGAAATTGTTGATCGATCGGTGCCGTCTTCGCAGAGAATTAAGTAGGTAGTTGGCGATACAACCGTAAAGGTTCCTGCTTGGCCCCTGGTCAAATTGGACGCCAAACGAGCGGTGGCCTGAAATCCGTATAACCTTACCTGAGGTGACGCATCGGTGATGGTTACCCGAACGCGAATTTTCTGCCCAGGAGTGTAGGTTAATCCGTTGGGGAACGTCAGGGCGACATTGCCGCCTCCGCCGTTCAAAGCGGTACCGGTATGACACCCGGCTTGCGCGCAGGATTGCAGCGAACTATCGCCAGGAGCGGCAGTGCTTCTGGCATCGGGACCAACGGAATACGCCCAAACCAGTAGCGGCACACTGAACATAACGGCGGCCACTTTCGCGAATTGAATATTCCTTGTTCTAACCATAATAAAAAAAGATCCTCTCTAGTGTAATCAGAAATGCATCTTCCACAACTGTTTAATGGGAAGAATTCACAACCTATCTATAATGTTTCAACTGTTAATTTTTGCAAGGCCTTACGAGTAGTGGTTGACATTGGCTGGCGAGCCAAATCCTTACCATTCATTAACTTAAATCCGACAGGGATTTTTTCGACGGAGGCGCTGACCAACTCAAACCGGTATATGTGATTGGTGATGGAATGATTAAAAGTCCCTAAACATTTTCCTTCCACTGCGCTGGGCAGCATTTCAGCTTCGGGCAACTCCCAAAAACCGGCCATCTTCCTGGAATCGGCAGGTCGCTGCCATAACAATATTTTACCCTCCTTCTTAACTAAGAGTAGACGGCGATCCACGCGGAACATTGAAGTTTTCTTTTGTTTTAGGGGCAGTTCCCGTTCAATGCCTGCGCTCCTTGCCTGACAATATTTTTCCACCGGGCATTCTGGACACTTGGGATCGCGAGGCAAGCAGATGGTTGCCCCCAGTTCCATCATGGCCTGATTGTGTCTACCCGGATTTTTACGATCTAACAGACTCTCAGCGACTGCGGTTAGACGATTTTTAACGACGGCTGATCCTATATCTCCTTTCTCAGCGGAAATGCGGCTGGTGACGCGAATTACGTTTCCATCCACTGCCGCATGAGCCAACCCGAAGGCGATGCTGCCTACAGCCGCAGCCGTATAATCGCCAACTCCAGGTAGCTGCCTAATCTGGTCGTAAGACGTGGGAAAAGCCCCCGCAGCGGCAATTATTTTTGCAGCTTTTTGTAAATTACGAGCACGGGAGTAATAACCCAAACCACTCCAGGCGGCCAGTAATACAGGTTCAGAGGCGGCAGCCAGGATATCGACAGTGGGAAATTTGGTCAGGAATACCGCATAGAACGGGATCACAGCAGCGACACGGGTTTGCTGGAGCATGATTTCAGAGACGAGGATGTTGTAAGGGTCCCGCGAGGATCTCCAGGGGAGAGGCCGCGCATGGGCATCGTACCAGGTCGCCAAAATCCGGGACAGATAGCTCATTTCTGGATTTCCTTGGGAGGGCAGGCAGGCAAAAGTCCCTGCCCCACAATGGCAGCCCAGTGTTGTGTAGTTTGCTCAGGCTGCCCAAACTTTCCTTTGTGGGGTAGACGATTCCGCCTGCCGTTTTCATCTTTCGGTATAAGCACTCCCAAATTTGATGCGATCATCCTGCCGTCTCTTATAATAAAAGTATCCCCTTGGAAGAATCTATTGTCATTCGTGGTGCGAAGGTTCACAAC
>JAYWBH010000048.1:0-8043 GCA_043781815.1 Bryobacterales bacterium
TTTGGGTGAACGTCCTTGTTCGTTTTTTTGCTTGACACAGTTAACCTTATCAGTCGCTTGCAGAGGTCTGCTGTGATTCAACTGCCGTTTCTAGGATGATATTATTTCGCCTATGACCAGAAGAAATTTTGTCCCAGCCTTGACTGGACTCACCCTTGCCACTACGGCAGCCCAAGCAGCACCTCGCAAAGGAAGATTAAAGCAGTGCGTCACTGGAGGCTGTTTTGGACGCGGTAAGTTCAATTTTGAAGAACAGTGCCGCGAAGCTGCCAAGTTGGGAGTGGTTGGCTTTGACCTTCGCGGTCCTCAGGATTTCCCTCTCCTCAAACAATATGGACTCATCCCGACCATGGTGCCTGGTGGATCTACGATTCCTGATGGTGTCAACGATAAGGCTCTGCACGACGGCATTGAGAAGCGCATGCGTGAAGCGATTGACGCAGCCGTTGCCGCCGGTGGGCCCAACGTGATTGCACTGGCCGGAAACCGCAAGGGACGCAGTGACGAAGAAGGAATTGCCAACTCAGTCATCTTCTTTAATCGCATAAAAGGCTACGCCGAAGATAAGGGAATTACCATCAACCTGGAATTGCTCAACAGCAAAGTGAACCATCCTGACTATAATTGCGACCACACTTGGTGGGGAGTAGAAGTCTGCAAGCGCGTCAACTCTCCAAAAGTGAAACTACTGTTTGACATTTACCATATGCAGATTATGGAAGGCGATGTGATCCGTACCATTCGTGACAACTTTAAGTGGATCGGACATTTTCATACAGCCGGAAATCCGGGTCGACATGAAATGGACGATACACAGGAAATGAATTATCGCGGCATTGCCAAAGCAATTGCCGACCTTGGATATCAAGGCTATATCGCTCATGAGTATTCGCCGCTAGGCGATCCGCTGACATCGCTCGAATCTACACTAAAAATGTTTGAGGTCTAGGACAAATTGGCCCCACACCTTAGGGTCAAAGTGACACCTTAGTCCAACAAGAATCAACTAGTTGGAAGTCATTCACGTTGGCATTCGAATTGCAAACAAGACAAGCAGGGGTAGAACCCGAACATTCAACAAGACGATCTCCGCTACTTGCCCCCAAGCAGCGGAGGGTAGGGAGCAGGACCACCCCCTGGATCTGCTCCTGACTCCTCTCCTTCCTACCTTGCGGCAGCGGCAGTGACTCGAACCTTTTGATTTGTCAACGATTCCAGCAGGCTCTCTGGATTGCTATCCACTATCAATAAATTGCGGTAGGCCGGTTTCAGAAAGCCGTCTGAAATTGCTCGATTGATTTGCAGAATAAGCGGATCATAAAACCCCGCAGTGTTCAACAGGCCACACGGTTTGGCGTGCATTCCCAATTGAGCTTTTGTGAGGACATCCAGCAACTCTTCACAAGTACCAAAGCTTCCCGGAAGAGCCAGAAACGCATCACTCCAGCGATCAATCACCTGCTTGCGCTCTTCAATGGAATCCACAACCAACAACGATGTCAAACAAGGATGGGCCACTTCACGGTTCACTAGGGAGCGCGGAATAACTCCAAAAACTTCACCGCCTCCGGCAAGCACCGCATCGGCCACCAAACCTGTTAACCCAATTCTTGAACCACCACAGACCAGACTCCAATCCATGCCCGCAATGCAGCGTCCCACTTGCTGCGCAGCTTGGGCATAGGCTCGACGATTTCCGATACTTGATCCGCTAAACACACCAATACGGCCCCTTCTCATCCAAATAACCTCGCAATCCAAGGCTCAATTAGCGCACCAGCTTTTGATGGAAACCGGTGCTGCCCTTCCATCATCTGAAACGTAACGTCCTGGGCATGTACTTTCAACCGCTGCTCGAAGCCACTTGCCACTGCCACCGGAAAAAATTCATCCTGATCGCGGGCAATATGCAAGATGGGAGCGGTAATCGGCTGGTATTTACCAGGTTCTTCCCAATCCTTGGGCACTCCCCCACAAATGGCGATCACTCCCCCAAAGGCAGTAGGGTAAGTCCCCACATATCTATAATTTAGTCCGACGGATTGGGAATATCCCATCAAGATGGTTCGCCCCACAGGAATTCCGAATCTGGCCATCAGTTGGAGTCGCACGGAATCCACCATTGAGGAATGCATGGCAATGGCTTCAGTCCAGTGATTCCGAGTCCCCCAGTTGTACCCAATCGGAGAAGCTGCCAGATTTGGTGTAAGAAATTGTTCGTTGGGACCTGCCAGTGCAGCAATGATTTTATCTTTGCCTACCACTATCCTGGTCAGACGGAGCATATCCTCCGGATTTTGTCCGTAGCCGTGAAGCGTCATCACTAAAAGCGTGTTTTCCTTTATGAAATCAGGCTCATACAGCAAATACCGGCACTGTTTCATTACCTCGAACTTACGTTCTTCCCAGTCTTTTTCTGCTGACAAAAACAACTCCTGGTGTTTTCTAATGTTTCACTATATGCCCGCCGATTAAACATTAGTAGTAAACGTTGGTTCATTCGGTACTAGAAAAGAGTACTACCCAATTCAAGGTAGACTGAAAAGGAGGAAACTTCCAAAATGGAATTCTCAGGGCAATTGGCCAAACTCGATAAGGCGATCGCGCTGGAGCGTCTGGGTGGTGATGAGGAGCTTCTGCAGGAAGTTGCAGTTCTTTTCCTGGAGGAATACCCCACGTTAATGGGGGAAATCCGCGCCGCATTGGATGCCAACAATCCCAATCAAGTGGAGCGTGCCGCGCACAGTCTAAAGGGCTCAGTGTCCAATTTTGGTTCCGAAGCCGCATGCCAGGCAGCTCTCACATTGGAAATGTTGGGTCGGGCGAATGATCTTTCTTCCGCCGAAGCATCCTACACGAATTTGGTTCAGGTGATGGAATCAATCCACCCGGAATTAGTAGCGCTGGCTGCTTAAGACCACCGGAGCATTAACAATTTACTATGGCCGGTCTGGTTTGCTATAGTTGGGATTAATCCCTTATTTATGCCAGTTTTGGACCCCATGGAAATAGTCTGCGCGCACAGCCCAGATTCCGATGACGCCTACATGTTTTATGGTATGGCAACCAAGAAAGTCCGCTCTAAGTTGTTGACTTTCCGGCATGTTCTTGAAGATATCCAATCCCTGAACCGTCGCGCCATGAATGGTGAATATGAGCTTACCGCCATTTCCTACCATGCCTATCCTTACGTGGCCGATAAATATATGTTGATGGCCAGTGGCTCCAGTGTGGGAGATGGATACGGCCCAATGGTGGTTTCCCAACACCCAATTGCGCCGGAAGATCTGAAGGGTAAACGCATTGCAATTCCTGGCAAACTGACCACCGCCTATCTCAGCCTGAAGCTGTTTCAGCCCGATTTTGAAGTGGTTGAAATTCACTTCGACAAAATTATTGATGCCGTTCAAGAAGGTCGTGTAGACGCCGGTTTGATCATCCATGAAGGACAACTTACCTACGGTAAAAGTGGCCTGCATCTGGTATTGGATCTGGGTAAGTGGTGGAAAAAGAAGTACAATTTGCCCCTTCCCCTGGGGGCCAACGTTTTGCGGCGGGATTTGAGTCCAGAACTGCAAAAAGAGGCTTGCCGGGTGATGAAGGAAAGCATTCAGTACTCTTTGGACCATCGCGAAGAAGCGCTGAACTACGCCATGAATTATGCTCGCGACCTGGAAACAGCCATGGCCGACAAATTTGTGGGGATGTACGTCAATCATCACACCGTAGATTGCGGTCCAGACGTCCCCGTTGCTGCTCAAAAGCTGCTTGATATGGGTTATGAAGCTGGAATCATCCCGAATCGCGTCCAAGTAGAGTTTATTCGTTAAAATAACGTCATTTTAGCGGTCTTTTTGACCATTTTGTACGTCTAAATGACATGTTTCGTGCCTGTTTACCCCTCTTTGTAGCAGTTCTTTGCACTGCTGGCGAGTCAGTTGTTGGCGTACGAGAGGCCAAAGATCTTGCCAAGCAAGGTTCCACAGCCATTCCCAGGCTGGCCGAACTCATCTATGACCCTTCCCCAACTGTCCGCCTGCATGCAGTTCGCTCCATTGTCAGTATTGGAACCCAGCACAGCATCGATCCGCTGATTCGCTCCACCGCCGATGGCGATCCTCAAATCCAGATTCTTGCCATCAATGGTCTGGTGAATTTCTATCTGCCTGGCTTTGTCCAAACAGGCATGGGTGCCACGCTCAAACGATCTGGCGGCAAAGTGATCAGCAAATTCACAGGACCTGAAGAGCAGATCATTCCCAGTTTCATCATTCCCCGATCAGAAGTGATCGCCGCCCTTGCCAAGCAGATTTCGGAAGCGAAGGAGCCCAGCGTGAAAGCAGCCGCTGCCCGCGCCGCTGGCATTCTGCGTGGTCGCGATGCCATTGACGCGCTGACGGCAGCTTTGCGCACCAAAGACGATGCCGTGTTGTTTGAATCGGTCACCGCCATTGAGAAAATCCGTGATCCCAGGCCAGCTACCAGTTTGGTTCTACTTTTCCGTGACCCAAAAGAGCGCGTACAACTGGCCGCTTTGGAAGCTGCCGGATTGCTCAAAAATCGGGAGGTGATTCCCGATCTGGAAAAGACCCTGACTTTGCCAATGAGCAGTAAAGCCCGCAAAGCAGCCATTGGAGCGCTGGGGCAACTGGTCAGTTATAACAGTCGCCCAATTTTTGAGAAGTCCCTGGAAGATAAAGATGACGGCGTTCGCGCTGCTGCTGCTGAGGCACTGGGTCGTCTAAAGAATCCCGCCGATAGCAAGCGATTGGAAACTCTATTCGAGGATGAAGGCCGAATGGAACCGCGCTTAGCCCAGGCCTTCGCGCTGGTATCGTTAGGAAATCAGGAGTACAAAGAATTCAGCCCGTTGAAGTACCTTACTGATTCCTTAAATTCCAAGGCATGGGGCGGGGTGGCGGAAGCCTATGTAACTGAACTAACCCGCGAACCGGCTATCCTGAGTGCCATTTATTCGACCATGAATGTGGGAAATACGAAGGATGAGAAAATCCGTTTGGCACGCGCGCTTTCATTGAGCGGGGACAAAACTTCTATTGATAAAGTGGAGATTCTGACGAGGGATGCCAACCCTGAGGTTGCTGGGGAAAGCCTGCGGGCACTTCGTGTTCTGAAGGCCCGCCTGCCTTGAATTTGATTACTTAGCTTTCTTCTGTTTCTGTTGACCGACACGGACTTTGAACTGGCTAGCTTGTTGTTCTTTCCAAACCTTCCAATCAAAACGCTTGGATGCCTCGGTCAAATACTTGTCCACATCGCTGCCCTTCGGAATTACTGCCATCAAGGTGGCCACGTCGCCTTCCGGGCTGGAAATGCGAAAACGCTTTACATTAGGAATTGCCATAACTACCTAAGATTACCATACACTCAACCGTAAATCTCTTTCAACGCCGAAGCCAAATCAGGGAATCGGAATTGAAACCCCATCCGCTCCGTCGCTGTCGGTATCACGCGTTGACTTCCCAAAATCATTTGCGCCATTTCCCCATACAAAAGCTGTAACGCGAACTCCGGCACTGGGAAAATAACTGGCCGATGCAACGCGGCTCCGTACAATCGAGTAAAGTCCGCATTGGTCACCGGATTCGGTGCAGTCGCATTCAGCGCGCAGGGCAGTCCCGACGTATCTATTTCCTTATTCAGAGCGAACAAAATCAGCCGAGCCATGTCCTCCAAATGGATCCACGACATCCACTGTTCACCCGACCCCAACTTTCCGCCGACTCCCAACTTAAACGGAGTCTCCATAGTGGCCAGCGCGCCGCCTCCGCGCCCCAGCACCATCGCAATACGTAGTTTCACTACCGACACCCCGAAATCAGCCGCTCTATCCGCTGCGGCTTCCCAGGCTACACAAACGTCAGGCAGAAACCCTTTCCCAGGACAGGATGTTTCCGCCAGCAATTCATCCCCGCGGAATCCGTAATAGCCAACTGCCGAGGCACACACAAGAATCTTTACCTTACTCTTGCCTAGCGCATCGACAATGCTACCTGTGCCATCCACGCGCGATCGCATGATTTTATCTTTCACCGTATCTGACCAGCGCTGCGCCACCGGCTCCCCGGCTAAGTGAACCACGGCATCCACACCGTCCAGCGATTTGGGATCCAGAATAGAATTGGCATCCCATGTGACGTCTGCATTTTTACGACCCAGTGTGACAAAGCTATGCCCCTGCCCTGCCCCCAATTCCATAAATCGCTTGCCGATAAATCCCGATGCACCTGTAATGGCAATCTTCATGTTTTCCCCTGAAATGGATCTTTTCCCGTCAGTTCCAAGTAGATGATCTCACGCAAATAGCTATCCACATCGGTCTTCCGCTTCATGCCATCCAGACCCATATAGCGGATCATCCCGAAGATTGGACGTTCCCCCCACGGGCGGTCGTGCAGGCCGAAACACCATAGAATATTGGTGTATGTATTCGGATCCCGACCATCCAGCGCATAGCGATCATGCAAATAAATCATGGTCTGTAGAGCCTCTTTGTGTGACCCGCTCCATTCCATAATCTTCTTGCCCCAATACATGCGATAGTAGCCGTGGATTTTTCCGCGCAGCAACATTTCCTTTTGCATAGAGTTCCACAACACGTCGTGCGTTTCCGCTTTCTCGAATTGATCTTGCGTATAAATAAACTCACGCGGATCGTTATCGTGCTTACCCAAAGTGGTCCGCACCCAATCGGGCAGCACTTCCAACGAATCGTGTCGAGGGGCAGTTCTGGCAAAGTTGAAAGCCAACTCCCGTCGCACGATCAACTCTTCCAGATATTCCGTGCTTATCAGTTGATGCGCATCGGCATAATCGCGGATGGCAAGGGCCAATTCCAAGCCGGAAATATGCCCGAAATGCAGGTAAGGGCTCATATCACTGGTGGCATGGGTGGATGGTGAATTTCGTTCGTTGGCATAGCGGCGCAGCTTTGATTCCAAAAACTGCGAAAGCAATTTCTCAACAGCTTTGCGACCACCGCGAAAACTGGTGGACGGGGCAATGCTATGGTCAATGTCGCAATCGGCGACTAGTTGCGAAATTTTGTCTTCCTCAACGGAGGTATGAAAAAGAGGAACCGCTGCATCCCACTTGCGCTTGGGACTTTTCATTTCCAGCGGCTTCAAATGTTCCGCCAAAATCTTCTTAATTTTGGGGCGCATAGTGTACGCCGCGTACTGTCGGTCTGGAATCAGCATGGGGGGAACGACGCAACTGGAATCCACCACGTAGTAGGGAATAGGAACCTTTGTTGGAACGGAAGCGTTGTGCTGCGTTGCGATGAAGGTTGGGTAATCATCGGTGACAATCAGCGCCGCATCCGCCGCAGTCTGATAAAACGTGCTGTTTGAACTCTGCTTTGTTTTGCGCAAATAGAACGCATACCCAACGCCTAGCCGCTTCAACCGCTTTTGTGTCTCGGGCACGCCTTCCAAAATGAATGTGTGCAAGCGGTCATTGGCATAGGGATAATCGCAAGTGAGCCCTTCGTAGTAGAGCACGGGCAGGTTCAACTTGTCGGCCCAATGAATAGCGTAAGCAAGGCCGTGGTTAGAATCCACACGACGATTCATCTGAGCCCAATACAGAACATACTTCGCCCCGGGGTTTACGGGGGCTTCGTTTAGCAATCGAATTCTTGGATGCACAGTTCTCATCTGATGCTAACCGAACCGAGCCAGCTACAATGAAAGTAACCCATGCGTCTGTGGAACCGAACGAAGCTGCTGTGGGGCTACCTCACCAAACAGACGCGCCTACATGCGCTGCCGGTGGAATACATTGTCGAAACCACTGCCAAGTGCAATATCTATTGCCCCATGTGTCCGCGGGAAACGCATCCCCAACCCAAAGAAGACATGACCGACGAAGTGTTTCGCCGTCTGGTTTCAGAAACTGGTGAGAGTGCCGAACACATGATGCTGATCGGCTTGGGCGAACCGTTGCTGGACAAAGCTATTTTTGACCGCATTGAGCATTGCGAAAAACATAAAATCACGACCCTGCTTTCTACCAATGGAA
>JAYWBH010000049.1:0-2609 GCA_043781815.1 Bryobacterales bacterium
GCCAGCTTCTGCGGCTTCTCTCCTTCACTCAAATCGATTTCGACCTTCAGGTACAAATCAAGACGCGCCATACTTCGATGATACGATGAGCTTATACACCTACATGGAAAAATGCACACTTTGTGACAGCCGCCGGGCTCGGCGAACGATGACTTTTCTTATTTGTCGTCGCGGTTGAAAACCCAATTTAGGAATTGAATAGAGGTGCTGGCGTTGCCAGTGGTTCCGGGGATTATTGCTTTGGCCTTCCAGCGTTTGAAGTCCAGCCACTGTTTCCCCGTCGTTTCGAAATCCAACCAAGCGTTGATAGTTTCTTCAAAGCCCTCAAGTGCAGGGACTACAGCGTTGCCATCCTTATCGGTATGTTCGACGCTGCTATGGGCCGAAAAGACTGTTGCCCCAACTGCGGGATTACCGTCTTTGTAAACAACATGTACAGAAATAAACCGTGTTGGGATTATTACCGGCAATCGGAACTTTAAGTCAAGACGCTGTTCATAGGGTGCCAGGGAAATGAGTGTCGCTTCGTTTTTCTTCAAGGTACCTGGATAAAAGGTGGGAGGATAAGGCGCATACGGAGCCCTAGGCCCATTCTCGTTTACCGAAATTAAATAGGTTGCACTTGGTAGGCCCGATACATCAAGAATTCCTTCCATATTCGTGTGTTCTGTCATCTGGTAATCTTGCCCTTCCGGATTTGCGATGGTCAAACTGATTGCAAGTTTTGGAACAAAATTGCCCGACTTGTCGGTTACCGCTAAACGAATGCGGGTGTCGGACCGCATGAAGGATTGGACCAATGCGCAGCCGCCCCTGGGCACGACCACGTTACTCTCCGCACTCTTGAGTTCCTGAAAACCTTGACGTTCAACGTGAATTTGGTAATTGCCTGCGTCAAGTCCAGTGAAATTGTATTTGCCATGATTGTCTGAGACAGTTACCTTCTCACCGCCTGGGCCACTTAGCTTTACGAATGCGTTTTCAAGAGGAGGTTTACCATATTGCAGTATAAATTGAGACACCTGCCCAATTATTTGAGATTTGGCTTTCCCCTGTTTCCAAGCCCGCAGTAAGGAAATATCATCCAACGCATTGTTGGCTAGTCGTGCATCACTGCAAGAAACCCCTATTCCGGTTACCCCGCTTCGTGATTCCAATTCAGTTCTTCCCAATTGATTGTTAACCAAATAGGACTGGCCAACTAAATGACCAGGGCAGTCTGTGACTACCAATATTTCCTTTGTGCCTTTTGGAAGGCCCTTAAATGCTTCAGTTATACGAAAGAGCTCAACAACAAGATTCACCGGATTTCCAATTGAGGTGCTAATCAGTTCCCCAACAAAGATTACATCCAGTTTTTCAATTCGACTGCAAAGCGGTTCGGTCTGGCACCATACCGACTGCACAAGGGCTATGCATAACACGACGGCTGAGGCATTCACCATTCCTTGAGTCTAACTGGTTGGCAAGTAAAATTTCGAGTCACTCAAATCGATTTCGACCTTCAGGTACAAATCAAGACGCGCCATACTTCGATGATACGATGAGCTTATACACCAACATGGAAAAATGCACACTTTGTGACAGCCGCCGGGCTCGGCGAAACTGCCCGGCGCTGAGCCAGGATATCTGCCCGCAGTGTTGCGGCAGTAAGCGGGAAGAGACCATAGCCTGCCCGTTCAGTTGCGTATATTTACAGGAAGGCAGGCGACATGAAAAGATGGTGACCCTTGCGCCAGAGCAGTTTCCGAATCGTGATGTAAGAGTTGACGACGATTTCATGGATGCAAATAAAGCCCAGTTAACAATCTGCGGCGCCGCACTTTACAATGCGTGCGTGGCCGTGCCAGGAGTGCTTGATTCCGATGTGAGAGAGGCGTTGGATGCTTTAGTAGAAAAATACCGCACTAGCCTGATCTATGAGCCGACGTTGCAAAATTCCATAGCAGCGGCAGTGTATCGAGGATTCGAAAAGGGCGTGGAAGAGTTTCGGGAAAAGATCAGAAGTAGCGGCGGAAACACAGAAACTTTCATTGATCAATTTATGTTTCGAATCGTGGTATTTTTGCAGCGGCTGGCGCTGATGCACAATAATGGGCGCGCCAAAGGACGATACTATATCCAATTTCTAAGTGGACTGACGCGACCGATGTCCACGCCGGAAGCAATGGCGGAGGGGCAATGACGGCGATTGTGATTTTCGCGCATGGGTCAAGTGTGGAGTCGGCCAATGATGCAGTGCGCACGGTGTCGAAGACGGTTGCGGCAACGGGTGGATTTGATTTGTGGGAAACTGCGTTTCTGGAAATGGGTAAGCCCGACTTACCTGCGGCGGTGGAGTGCCTGATCGCCCGCGGTGCGGAAAAAATCGTCGTGCTGCCCTATTTTTTGACGGCGGGAATCCACTTGAAGCGGGACTTGCCACGCATTGTCGGAGAGATTCTGGAAAATCATAAGAACATCACAATTGAAGTAACGCCGCCGCTGGACGGGCATCCGGCGTTGGGGCAGATATTGCTGGATCGTGCAAAAGAGGTTCTACAAACATGAGAGCAGTGCTGATTGGTTGGAAGGAGTTGGCCCCGGGCATTCGGCATTTTGAATTTTAT
>JAYWBH010000050.1:0-22352 GCA_043781815.1 Bryobacterales bacterium
CTCAACGGACTTTTGGCAGCCTTTGTGCGCCTGTCCAATCACAGCATGCAGCACGTGCAATACCTGCAAACAACCAATGCCGATAGCATCCGTCGTGAAATCAGTTCGCTTCAGTTGCGTTTGCCCAAAGACCTGCCACGGGTGCAGGAAGTGAACAAGAAGCGGATTGAGATTCTGGAAAAGCGTCTGGAAAAGTTCGGCAAGATTCAGGAAAATTACCAGGTGATTGAGGCTCAGAGTCGTGCCATTGAAGACGTGTTGCAACTGATTCGTGAGCAATCGATGACCATGGAAGATCCGCAACAAGTGTCGGAACGGTTGGATACGTTGGTTCGCGACGTGGAATCAACAGAAGATGCAGTTCGTCAAGTGGAGGGTATTTTCCAGATGAGCCCGGAAATTGAAAATAGCTTCGATTCAACAGATAGCGGTGGCAATCGCGGACGGATTACGAACTAACTCACAATGGAATATCTCCCTGGTTGGGCCAAACAATTTTCCGAACGTTACTACTCAGGCGCTTACTCCACATTTGTGCTGCATGGCAACGTTCATGATCTGGTTACAAGCTCCCCTGCGCGGGGCAAACCCACTTATTTGCCGCTGAATCAATTTCTGCAGACGGTCTTATTTGAACAGCGCGACATTGTGCTTTGTTACGACCGTGGTGGTGGAATCAGCTTTGCCACTGCCAGCATGCAGGCGGACTTTCGCAACGCCATGGAAGGGTACGATTCGTTTCACGGCACCAAGTATTCGCAAGGTGGATTGCCGCGCAACCCGGATGGTGTGCTGACCATTCTGGACAATTATCTGCGCCTGCGTTTGCAGGACAAGCGGAAGATTGCACTGATTGTGGAATATGCGGAAACGATTGTTCCGGCAGGCGGAGTGGGCACCATGCCTGCGGACGATCGCAATGCACTGGTGATTTTTCAGCGCTGGGCGCACAACCCAGTGTTCAAACAGTCTGACATCACCATTGTTCTGATCTCTGAAAACATTGTGGAACTGAATCAGGACATTGTGCAGCATCCTGGAGTGACAGCCATTGCCATCCCTATGCCTGATGAAGCGGAGCGTCGCGAATTTCTGGAATGGCACTTGGCGGAATCGCCTCTGCCGGAAGGGTCCAATATTTCAACCCCCGTATTGGCGAACCTGACGGCGGGCTTGAAGCGCGTTCAATTGCAGGGCCTCACACTATATGCAGCACGCAATCGTCAGCCTTTGACCATGGCCGAAATGGCTACGCGAAAAAAGGATCTGATTGAGGCAGAAGCAGGCGGGATGTTGGAGTTTGTGCAAAGCCGCTGGAATTTGTCCATGGTGGCAGGGTCTATCAGCGCCAAGCAAAAACTTGTGGATGCAGTGACGGCCATCCGCATGGGGCGGTCTGAAATTCTGCCCATGGGTTACGTGATCTGCGGCCCGGTGGGTACCGGGAAAACTTTTCTGGCAACTTGTTTCGCCGGAGAGGTGGGTATACCCGCTGTTATTTTGAAGAACTTTCGTTCCATGTGGCAGGGGCAGACAGAGGCTAATCTGGAACGGATCCTGGCGCTGTTAAAAGCCATGAGTCCCATTGTGGTGATCATTGATGAGGCAGATGCGCAACTGGGTGATCGTTCTTCGTCGGGCGATTCTGGTGTGAACAACCGCGTGTTTGCACAGATAGCGCAGTTCATGGGCAATACGGAATATCGGGGCAAGGTTTTGTGGTTCCTGTTGACGTGTCGACCCGATTTGCTGCCTGTAGATTTGAAGCGTCAAGGTCGGGCAGAAGAACATTTGGGTCTGTTTTATCCCGACAGTGACGAAGACAGAATCGCCATGCTGCGGGCGATGCAGAAGAAGACAGGCACCAGTTTCGATATGGCGCAAGATGCAGAGAAAGTGTTTTTGGATCACGCTGCGCCACTGTCCGGGGCTGACATTGAATCGCTGTTGGTGAGGGCGAAAATGCGGGCCGTGCTGGTTGGGAAATCCACGCCAGACGCATCGGATTTACACTCTGCCATTCTTGACTTCATCCCCGCATCGTCACCGGCGGAGATCGAACTGCAGACGCTGGTGGCGGTGTTGGAATGCACCAGCAGGACTCTATTGCCAGAAAAGTATCGAAGCGTGGATCGCAGTGAGGTGGTGGGTCGTGTCACCGAGCTAAAAATGCTGTTGGCCAGATAGCGTTCCGCAAGATTATTAATCAAATTGCAACCTGATTGAAACATACCAATGCTAACTTTTGAGCAGGATACTAATGAAACTTATATGTTTAGGTTTTGCCGTAACGTTAACGGCCATGTTGGCCTCAGCACAAAATATCACTGGAGCAGGGGCCACATTTCCCTATCCAATTTATTCTCAATGGTTTAGTGAATTCAAAAAAACGCACGGCAGCGTGCAGATCAATTATCAGTCACTGGGATCTGGTGCGGGAATCCGCCAGTTGGAAGCAGGTACAGTGGATTTCGGCGCATCCGATAAGCCAATGACCGATGAGGAAATAGGCAAACAAAAGGTGAAACCACTGCATTTTCCCACGGTGATGGGCGGTGTGGTTCCAATCTACAATCTTCCCGGTTACAGTGGCGATGTCAAATTCAGTGCGCAAGCATTAGCCGGAATTTTTCTGGGAACCATCAGTAAATGGAACGATCCGATTTTGCTGAAAGACAACCCTGGTTTGCCCGATAAAAACATTGTGGTAGTTCACCGATCCGATGGCAGTGGAACCACTTTTGTGTTCTCTGATTTTTTGGCGAAAGTTAGCCCGGAATGGAAATCGAAATGCGGTGCCAGTGCTTCTATTAAGTGGCCTGTTGGTTTGGGGGCGAAGGGTAGCGAAGGGGTCACAGGGTTGGTGAAGCAGACTCCTTTTTCCGTAAGTTATGTGGAATTGATTTTCGCCACACAGAACAAGATCGGTTATGGTTCAGTGAAGAACGCGGCGGGCAATTTCATTAAGGCCGATATCAACTCAGTCAGTGCGGCGGCATCTGGTGCTGCAAAAAACATGCCCGCCGATTATCGGGTTTCCATCGCCAACGCTGCTGGCAAAGACTCCTATCCGATTTCCACTTTCACCTGGCTGTTGATCCCTTCCACCATCGCCGATGGCAATAAGAAAAAGGCACTGATCGAGTTCCTGCACTGGATGTTGAAGGACGGCCAAAAGATGGCCGGGGCCTTGGGCTATGCTCCCTTACCACCTTCGGTCGTTGCCATGGTGGATAAGTCAATTGCGCAAGTACAGTAGGCAATATGGCCACCAGCGCTAAGTCTGCGTCTTTTACCGCCGTTAGAAAATCTGTCCAGATGGGGGACGAAGCAGCCCGTTTGGTTACGCTGGTTTTCGCCGGTGGCATAGTTTTAATCACGCTGTTAGTTGTAGCAGTGTTGTGGGACCATTCTTCGCTGGCCCTTTACAAATTCGGCTTCCACTTTTTTACCAGCCAAAATTGGGACCCAAATTCCGATGAGTTCGGCGCGCTGCCCTTTGTTTACGGCACTCTCATGACGTCGTTCCTGGCGTTGCTGATTGCGGTTCCACTGGGAGTAGGGGCGGCCATCTTTCTGGCGGAACTTGCCCCACCGAAAATTTCCTCCATTCTTACTTTCTTAGTAGAACTGTTGGCAGCGGTTCCCAGCGTGATTTACGGGCTGTTAGCTATCTTCACGTTAGTGCCATTCATGCGCGATACTGTGGAACCGGCGCTGCAATCCACTTTAGGATTCCTGCCATTCTTTCAAGGACAGATATTCGGAGTGGGCTATTTGACGGCAGGAGTGATTCTGGCCATCATGACTTTCCCATTCATCATTTCCATTTCTCGCGAAGCGCTGTTGGCGGTGCCACGCGAGCAACGGGAAGCAGCATTGGCACTGGGGGCTACGCAGTGGGAATCCACTTTTGATATTGTGCTGCCCAATGCGCGCCTGGGCATCATTGGGTCTATCTTTTTGGGCTTGGCTCGCGCACTTGGGGAAACCATGGCGGTAACTATGGTGATTGGTAACGACCCTAGCATCAAAGCGAGTTTGTTCGCCCCTGGCTATACCATTGCCGCCGTCATTGCCAATGAGTTTGCTGAAGCTTCCGGCAACTTACATTTGAGCGCGCTGGTTGCGCTTTCCTTCGTACTGTTTCTATTGACCATGGTCATTAACGGCGCGGCACGGCTAATGATTATGGCCACGTCACGGAAGGGAGCATAGGTTATGACTCTTCGGACACGCTGGCGATATTTGGTGAACAACGTGATGTTGGCGCTCACCGGATTTTGCACATTACTCACCATCTCAATTCTATTTTTCATTCTGGGCTACCTGGTTTGGAACGGCTTCTCTTCGCTGGATTTGGCCTTCTTCACCGAACTGCCCAAGTCTCCTGGTGAGGTGGGCGGCGGCATGGCCAATGCGATTTTTGGCAGCTTTATGATGGTGGGGTTAGCTACAGTGATCGGAGTGCCCATCGGCTTTCTGGGTGGTGTTTATCTGGCTGAATATGAGGGCGGTTGGTTCCCACCGGTGGTCCGATACACTGCCGATTTGTTGAACGGAATCCCATCTATCGTTTTGGGAATTGTTGCCTGGAATCTTTTAGTTGTTCCCATGAAAACATTTTCGGCCTGGGCTGGCAGTGTGGCCTTGAGCCTGATTTTGATTCCCATTGTGGTTCGCAGTACAGAGCAGTTTTTACGGTCGGTGCCCAACTCTTTACGCGAAGGGGCACTGGCATTAGGTGCCAATAAAGCCACAGCCACCTTAACCGTGGTTGTTCCGGCCGCGCGTCGGGGCATACTTACCGGCATCATTTTGGGCGTGGCCCGCATTGCCGGGGAAACTGCTCCGCTGTTGTTCACCAGCTTAAACAATCAGTTTTGGGCAACCAGCCCCAATCAACCAACAGCATCTTTGCCAGTAATGATTTTCACCCACGCAATTTCCCCCTACGACGATTGGCACAGGCAGGCTTGGGCCGCTGGTTTAGTGCTGCTGGCGTTTGTTCTAATAGCAAATATGACGGCGCGATTTGTTGTGTCGCGAAATGCGAGTTGATCGTTTATGCAATCCAAGGTGTCCTCCATGAGTTCCCCAAGTTTCCCAACGAAAATGCATATTGAACCTCATTCTTCAGGTGCTGCTACTACCCCGACTTCAAAAGAAGCAAAGATGAGGGCAGCGAATCTTAATTTCTTTTACGGTTCCTTTCAGGCCCTTTACGATATTGACCTGGAAATTCAGGCTAACCGGATTACGGCTCTGATTGGACCGTCCGGATGCGGTAAGTCCACTTTCTTACGGACCTTGAACCGCATCAACGAAACCATTCGTGGGACAAGGTACACTGGGGAAGTCCTGCTGGATGGGGTGGATGTAAAAAGCCAGGACGTTACCGCTCTGCGTCGTCGCGTGGGGATGGTTTTCCAAAAGTCGAATCCATTTCCCAAGACAATTTTTGATAATATCGCCTACGGTCCCAAAGTGAATGGGATGACCTCCAAGCAGGACCTGGAAGTGACTGTGGAAAAGAGTCTGCGACGGGCGGCTCTTTGGGAAGAGGTGAAAGACAAGCTGCAGAAGCCCGCATCGGCATTATCAGGAGGCCAACAACAGCGCCTTTGTATTGCCCGGGCGATGGCTGTAGATCCGGAAGTCCTGCTGCTGGATGAACCCTGCTCTGCATTGGATCCCATTGCGACACTGAAAATTGAAGAGCTCCTATTCAGTATTAAGGACCAAACGACGATTGTGATTGTGACCCATAACATGCAGCAAGCAGCCAGAGTGGCGGATAATACTGGTTTCTTCATGCTTGGCAAACTTGTGGAGTTCGATAGAACTGAAATGATTTTCAGGAACCCTTCCAAGAAAGAAACTGAAGATTACGTTACCGGCCGTTTCGGCTGAAAAAAGGAGAACCTGTTTGCGGCATTTTGCGATTGAACTGGAAGAGCTGAAAACCAAGCTACTGCAGATGGGTGGCATGGTGGAAGCTGCCTTGCATCGTAGTGTCCGCGCGGTTGTGGATCGTGATGCGGATTTGGCAAAGAAAGTAAAAGAGGGCGAGGCGGCCATCAACACCATGGAAATGGAGATTGATGAACTGGTTACTAAGCTGCTGGTATTGCAACAGCCAGTGGCCAGGGACTTACGCTTTCTTACGTCGGTACTGAAGATCAACACAGATTTGGAACGCATGGGCGACCTGGCAAACGGCTTGGCTAAGCGTGCCCAATCGCTGATGAATTATCCACCGTTGAAGTTGAACATAGACATTAACCATATGTCTTCGTTGGTGGAATCCATGTTGTTAAAAAGTCTGGATGCGTTTCTTCGGGAAGATGCCGATTTGGCGCAGCAGGTGCTGTTATCTGACGACGAAGTAGACGCCATCCGCGGTGCAGCTTACGGTGAGATCATCGCCCACATGCAAAGCCATCCCGCCGATGTGCGGGCAGGTGTGGAACTGATTTTTGTGGTCCGCAATCTGGAACGCATCGGGGACCATGCCACGAACATGGCGGAAGGTGTGATCTACATGGCTAAAGGTGTGGATGTGCGGCATAATTCAAAAACTCTGGTTTAGGCTGAGGTGTGGGATAGGCATCCTGCCAGGCAGAGATGCCCAATGCCACCTAGTTTTCCCGCTTCCCTGCAGAATCTCCAAGGTTTGTTGGGATAACCTGTGGTTAAAAGACCGCTCCCTTGCGGTCACGGCTCGGTAACGTATTGATTCAATGTAAGTTAGAAGTGTCCTATCCCTTCAGCGCGGCATTCGAACTTTCCACTTGGGCCAGCACTTCGCAATCGCATTCGCCGCCGTAATCGCGCAGCCATTCCAGCAACGCTTCTTCATCCAACTCATTGGTGCGGGCGTACTGCAAAGTGAATCTGTGCGTGTGGTCGCACGGGGTTGCATCTAACTTCTTTTCCAGCCACTCGAACATGGCTCGCAGAACTGGTAGGGGGGCGGGCAGTTCGGCCTCTGCTTTCTCCCGCTCTTCCTTTCGGTTACTCTTCGTTAGATCCTTTGTCTTGGCCACGTCATGAAGCATAGCAGAGCTTGCACTACAGTGGGGCTTCTCCCACAATCAAAGTGTAAATGCGATCTAAATCATCTGCGGAAAAGTAGTCGATCTCAATTCTGCCCCGGTTCGCACTCTTCTCCACAATGCGCACTTTGGTCCCCAACGCATGAATCAATTCCTGAATGGCGGCCTTCACGTTAGGATCCACCGGCTTGGGTTCCTCTGGTTTTGATTCCGGTGCTTTGCTCAACTTCTGCACCGTCTGCTCCACCTGCCGGACAGACATTGTCTGCGCCGCTGCCTTTTCACCCAGTTCGCAAATCATTTCGTCAGTTGGCAAACCCAGCAACGCCCGGGCATGCCCCATGCTCAGTTTTTGTTCCGCCATCAGAAGTTGGATGGACGATGGCAATCGCAGCAGCCGCAGCATATTGGTCACCGTGCTGCGTTCTTTACCCGTGCGCTGGCCAATTTCCTCGTGACTCAAACCGTGGTCGTGCGTCAACCGTTCAAACGCCTGAGCCACTTCCATGGGATTCAAATCTTCCCGCTGAATGTTTTCGATCAGCGCCACTTCCAGCAAACGACTTTCAGCCAACTCCTGAACAACTACTGGGACAGTTTCCAGACCCGCCAATTTCGCCGCACGCCAACGGCGTTCCCCGGCGATCAGTTGATACCCACCGCCCGCCGCCTTGCGCACCACCAACGGCTGAATAATTCCATTCGATTTTATGGATTGCGCCAGTTCCGCCAACTTTTCCTGCTGGAAAACCGTGCGAGGGTTGATTGGATTGGGTTCAATCTTCCCGATGGGCAAATTAAGAATGGAATTGTGACCAGGTTCGGGCAGGGGCACCGGCACCGCTGGTTGCACCGCCAATATCGCAATATTGGGGGGGGGCGGTCCCGTGGGGCTTACTGGAGGATTAATGGGACGCCCTGGGAGCAGGGCAGAGATGCCTCTACCCAGCGCTTTGCGCTGATTGTCGTTTCCGCTGCTCATTGGTGATCATCTCCTTTGCCAATTTCATATAGCTTTCTGCACCCTTGGAGCGCATATCGTAAAGCAATATCGGCTTACCGTGGCTGGGTGCTTCGGCTAAGCGGACATTGCGCGGAATAACGGTCTCAAACACTTCGCCCTGGAAGAATTCCTTCAAATTCTGAGCCACCTGACGAGTGAGGCTGGTACGGTCGTCGTACATGGTAAGCACAATGCCTTCAATGGTCAGGCTGTGTTCAAACGATTCTTTGATGCGCTCCACCGTGTCGAGAAGCTGTGAAATTCCCTCCAGAGCAAAGAATTCGCACTGGATGGGGATCAACAGCGAATTTGCGGCAACCAGCGCATTCAACGTGAGAAGGTCTAACGCAGGGGGACAATCAATGAGAATGTAGTCGTACTGATCCTTCAGCGGCTCCACAGCCATCCTCAGCCGGTATTCGCGTTGTTCCCAACCCACCATTTCAATATTGGCACCCACCAGGTTCCTATCGGCTGGCAGAATGTGCAATCCATCGCAGGCTGTGGTCACAATCACTTCGGCAGCAGTCTTTTCCCCAACCAGCACATGGTAGATGGTGGGATTATCGGGATCTTTGGCAATTCCCAATCCTGTTGTCGAATTACCCTGGGGGTCAATGTCGATCAGGAGCACTTTCAACTCATTCGCCGCCAGTGAGGCAGCAAGGTTGATGGCCGTAGTGGTCTTGCCGACGCCCCCTTTCTGGTTGGCTATTGCGATTACCTTTCCCAATTGTGATGGTCTCCTAGATTTTGAAATGAGAGGGGGAAGCTTCCCAGCTTGTCCGCTCAGTTCACACCCTGTTAGTGTGCCACAGGATTGTTCCACGTGGAACGTGAAAGGGATAGTATTCGGTTTTGTCAGGATGTTCCACGTGGAACACTTCGCTGGAACACCTATGCAAGATTCAAATACACGTCTAAAACAGCAATTGCTGCCGGTGTGACGCCAGGAATCCGCGCTGCTTGGCCTAACGTTGTGGGTCGGACACGTTCCAATTTGTCCTGAACTTCATTCGATAAACCTGGAATACCCCGGTACGCAAAGGTCAACGGGATGGTCCGCCGCTCTGATTCCTTCAAGCGCACCACCTGCCGATCCTGCTGGCCAATGTACCCGGCATACTTCGTTTCCGTTTCAACAGTAGTCAACAGGCCAGTTTCAGGCGGTTCGCCCAAGTGCGATTCAATCAAAGAAGCAATTTTGGTTAGGGAAGATTCCGTGCGTTTCAACCACGCGCCTAGAAGTGGACGGTCGTCCGCAGCCAAAGCCAGATCTGGTGTGATCCTGACCGTATTCAACAATTCCAGCAAACGAACCTTCTGCCGCTGCTTTCTTTCAAAACGAAGCCAACGTTCGTCACTGACCAGCCCGACGCGTCTGCCGATGGGGGTCAGCCGTTCATCGGCATTGTCGATCCGCAAGTGCAGGCGGAACTCAGCGCGCGAAGTGAACATGCGGTACGGCTCATCGGCACCCTTGGATATCAAATCGTCAATCAGAATGCCCGTGTAAGCATCACTGCGGCCCAAAATTACGGGCTCCACGCCTTTCACCTTGCAAGCAGCATTCAAACCGGCGATTAGACCCTGGCAACCTGCCTCTTCGTATCCCGACGTGCCGTTGATTTGACCGGCCAGGAAAAGGCCTTCCAGCTTTTTCACTTCCAGAGTATGATCCAGCTCACGCGGGTCAATGGCGTCGTATTCAATGGCATAACCGGGTCGGATCATTTCGGCATCTTCAAGACCGGGTACGGAGGCTACCATGGCGGTCTGCACATCGATGGGCATGCTGGTGGACATACCGTTTACGTAGACTTCGTTAGTGTCACGCCCTTCCGGTTCCAGGAAAATCTGGTGGCGCAGTTTGTCTGGAAATTTGACGATTTTGTCTTCAATCGACGGACAGTAGCGAGGGCCAATCCCTTCAATCTGCCCACTGTACAGGGGAGACCGGGCAATACTCTCTCGCAAAATACGATGCGTCTCATCGCTGGTGAAGGCGATGTGGCATTGGATTTGTTCTCGTTCAATCTTGTCGGTTAAAAAACTGAACGGCGTGGGAACTTTATCGCCATCCTGTGCCTCAAAACGATCCCAATGAATGCTACGGCCATCCAGCCGCGGCGGAGTGCCGGTTTTAAGGCGGGTCCATTGCAGGTTCAAGGTGCGGAACTGATCGGCCAGCATGTTCGATGGAGCTTCGCCGTTACGGCCGCAACTGTAGGTCTGTTGGCCAACGTGGGCCAAGCCGTTCAAAAACGTCCCGGTGGTGATGATCACAGCACCGGCGGCGACGGATCGGCCATCGCGCAGTTCCACTCCGCGCACCCGATCCCGCCCATTGGGTTGGGGTTCAATGATCAACGAAGAAACTTCCGCTTGCAGAATCCGCAGATTCGGTTCCTGTTCCAGCAGCGCTTTCATGTGAATGCGATATTGCTTCTTATCGCACTGGGCACGGGGAGACCAGACGGCAGGGCCTCGGCTGGTATTTAGCAGACGGAACTGAATGCCCACTTCATCGGTAGCCTGGCCCATAATGCCGCCTAAGGCATCAATCTCGCGGACCAGGTGTCCTTTGGCGATGCCGCCAATAGCGGGGTTGCAAGACATTTGGGCGATCAGGTCAATATTCATGGTGACCATAGCCGTCTTCAAACCCAGCCGGGCACAAGCCCGCGACGCTTCCACACCGGCATGACCGGCACCGACAATGATTACGTCATATTGCAGAGATCGCACTGGTCCTAGTTTACCAGCCATCTCCAAAGGGGCAAGGCAGGAATTTGGGGAGGACCGTATCCACTGGGAACGGCATTTGAAACTTCATGCCAATTAGTTAATCTATATAAACACTAATGTACGGATATAGTACTAATAAAACTAAGTACCGTACTACCGTAAGGCTCGAAGCGACTTGGCCAATTCCACCACTCCAATGGCTTCTGCCAGGTCGTCCAATGGAAATCGCTCTGTTCCGGGATACACCACAAAACGCTTTTCAGGCTTTAGATCGGCACATGCTGAGTGAAATCCACGTTCGGTCTTGGGTGCCGAACTACGCTTTACTTCAATGGCCCACAATTGCCCACCGGGTAGGGTTAAGACCAAATCCACTTCCGTCCCATTTGAAGTGCGATAGTAATTCGCCTCGGTCCCATCAGGGGCTGCGGTGATCAGCGTTTCCATAATGAAGCTCTCCCAAGTTTGCCCCACTATGGGATGACCAAACAGCGCTTCCATGTCACGGATTCCGAGCAGCGCATGGGTAAGGCCGCTATCGCGCACGTACACTTTGGGTGATTTCACCAATCGCTTACCCACATTGCGGTGCCAGGCGGGCAATCGTCGAACCAGCAGAAGATCGACCAGTAAATCAAGATAGCTGGCGATAGTCTTGCCATCTACACCCAAACTACGAGCCAGAATAGCGGCATTGAACATTTGCGATTGATTGTGGGCCAACATGGTCCAGAAGCGCCGCAGTGTTTCCGCAGGGATTCGCGAACCAAACTGTGGAACGTCACGTTCCAGGTAAGTCCGAATGAAGTTGCGCCGCCAGTCCATGCTCAGGGCGTCGGTTTCGGCCAGGAAGCTACGGGGGAATCCGCCCCTGATCCAGAGTGTCTCAATGGAGAGAGGGTCAATCTCTAATGCGTCGAATGGGCCCAGTTCCAAATACGAGATACGACCGGCCAGACTTTCACCAGACTGTTGCAGCAAGTCCATGGCGGCTGATCCCAAAAGCAGGAAGCGGCCATTGGCTTTTCCATGTCGCCTTCCCCTATCAATGATTCCGCGCAAAGGTTGAAAGAGTTCCGGGACCCGTTGCACTTCGTCAAGAATCACCAACTTATCTTCATGACCCTCCAGGTAGCGGGCCGGGTTAGCGAGCTTCGCCCGATCCTCATCGTTTTCCAGATCAAGGTAGATGGATGGCTGCTGGTCGCCAATTTCCAAAGCAAGGGTAGTCTTTCCCACTTGTCGAGGTCCTAATAGAACCACGGCAGGGGAATGTCGCAAGGAATAAATTATGCGGGTCCCAAGGATCCTAGAGAGCATGTATGTAATTATAGAGCATGACTCCAGATTTACATACTTAAATCAATGCACGATTTTGGAGACACTATAATTAGACGGGGTGTAATGGAGCGGGAGACCGGATTCGAACCGGCGACATCAACCTTGGCAAGGTTGCACTCTACCAACTGAGTTACTCCCGCTCATGAGGAGGGAACTGTTGGCAGTCAGCTCTATTCTCTCCCGAAATGGCTTTGGTGTCAAATTGAAAGGTACTGTGGGTTTGCAAAAACAACATGGCACAGACCTGCGCCTACTTGTTTCAACGCTTCCGGGGGATTACCTCATTGGCTACTGGAACCCGGCAAGCGTATGTCATTGGATCTTAACAAGCACCGTGGGACACGAAGCAAAACATGTGGAAACAAATTGTATAGAAAATGTTATATAATTGAAAACACGCCACTTATAGTTGAACAAAAGGCTTGTAACCAACACCGTCTAATGTGTTAGACTGAACCTCGCACTGCTTTTTGAGGGTAGGTACTAGAACTCCCTTGAAAGCGTTATCAACAACTGGTATCCCTTAAACAGGTTAGCCGTCGGCCTACGTTTTCCACAGGTTGAGGAAAACATGTGGGAATTTTTTGCTCACTCGTGAAAACATGAATAGCTGGGATCAAATCAAACAAGAAATCGCTACAAGTATTAGCCTGGAGAGCTTCCAGAATTGGATTGCCGATACCACTTTCAGCCGCGAAGAATCGGACCGGTTATGCGTGAAAGTTCCCGATGAATCCACCCGCTCCTGGATGGAGCGGGAATACTCCGAACGCGTTTCCCAGGCGATTCTCAAACTCCGCTTGCCCATTCGTACCGTCCGTTATGAAGTCTCCGCACAACACTTGGACGTTCAACCCAAACCCATTGCCATTTCCCCAGGACCGGGCGGCGATTTACCGTTCCAGGCACCCATCTCGCAAATGAACTCCAAGTTCACGTTTGATAACTTTGTGGTCGGCTCCTGCAACCAGTTTGCCCATGCTGCGGCGCGGGCAGTGGCCACACGGCCATCCCAAAGTTACAATCCGCTGTTCATTTACGGTGGCGTGGGAATGGGCAAGACGCATTTGATGCACGCCATTGGCCGCGCCCTTATCCAAAACTTCAGCGAGATGAAAGTTGTCTATACCTCCAGCGAACGTTTTATGAATGAGATGATTCAGTGCATCCGCACAGACCGTATGCGTGAATTTCATCAGCACTACCGCACTGCCGACGTCCTGCTTGTGGACGATGTGCAAATTTTAGGCGGTAAAGAGCGCACGCAGGAAGAGTTTTTCCACACTTTTAACGAACTGTACGACCATCAAAAGCAGATTGTGCTATCCAGTGATTCCACACCAAAGCAGACTCCCGGCTTGCTGGAACGCTTGCGCAGTCGCTTTGAATGGGGGCTACTTGTCGATGTCCAACCGCCAGATCTGGAAACAAAGATGGCAATTCTGGACCGTAAAGCCATAGATCAGGGAATAGACTTGCCCGAAGATGTTCGTGTTTTCATCGCCACTAAAACCAAAAGCAACATGCGGGAACTGGAAGGCGCGCTCATCAAACTGGGTGCTTATTCCTCAGTCACCAGCAGCCCCATCAGCCTGGCCATGGCCCAGCAGGTTTTGAAGCACATTGTAGCTGGCCAGGACCGCCGCATTTCCATTGAATCAATTATCAAGGCCGTGGGTGAGCACTTTCAGTTATCGCCAGCCCAGATCAAGCAGAAGAGCAATGCCCGCAACATCAGCTATCCGCGGCAGGTGGCCATGTATTTGGCGAAGGATTTGACGCCCGCATCGCTGCCAGAGATCGGCAAAGCGTTCGGCGGAAAGCACCATACAACGGTGTTACACTCTATTTCTAAGATTGAGGCGCTGCGCCAAAATGATGTAGATTTGAACAAGTTAATACACAGGCTATCTGATTCAATCAGTTAGGCTTGTTGAGATATCCACAATTTGCCTTTTGTGGAGCCTTTGGAAATCGGTGGAAGAAGTGGTTACCCAAGTTTTCCACCCCTTGTCCAAGAAGTTATCCAAGGGTTACAGTGACAGCAAGGCCTTGGTTTTATTATAATTTAGAGAGAAATCAACTTTTCCACAGCACCTACGGTTCTTATACTTGTATAAATAATCATTTTATAGACAAGTTATAGCTACTTGAAGGCCGTCGGTGAAAGTCGGAAGAGAGAGGAAGCCAGCATGGAGTTCGCAATCAACAAAGCGGATCTGGTCCGCGAGTTGAACTTGTCGCAAGGGGTTGTCGAAAAAAAGACGACGATTCCGATTTTGTCGAACGTGCTCATTGAAGCCGACGGGGACCGGATTGTCTTAACAGCAACCGACCTGGAGCTGGGCGTGCGTTGTTCCGCCCCGGCAATCGTAAAAAAAGGCGGGTCTGGAACTATCCCCGCAAAGAAGCTGCTGGATTACGTGCGGCTGCTTCCTGATGGCGAAATCAACATCAAGTTTGCCGATAACCAATGGGCCACCATCACCTGCGGTCGCAGCAAAACGCGCATTGCCGGTATGAGCCGCGAAAGTTTCCCGGAACTGCCGCACTTGCCGGAAGTGCTGGCAGAAATTCCGGTGAAGACACTGGCCATGATGATATCAAAAACCATCTTTGCCATTTCTGCTGAGGAATCCCGCTTCACGCTGAATGGGGCATTGCTCATTGTGCGGGCTGATGGCATGGTGATGGTGGCCACCGATAGCCATCGACTGGCGTTGGTGGAACAGAAAGTGCAGTTAGGAAATCTGAAGGCACCGTATCGGGCGTTGCTTCCACGCAAAGCGATGAACGAAATTCTGAAGCTGGCTGCCGACGCTGAGCCAGACGCCAAGCTGATGTTTTCCGGTGACGATAATCATCTGTTTTTCACCCTTGGTCAACGTTTGCTGATCAGTCGTAAGCTCACCGGTAACTTCCCGGAATTTGAGCGCGTGCTGCCTAAAGAACATGCCCATGCAGTCTCCATGGATCGCGATGAGTTGAAGGGCGCTTTGGAACGCGTCATGCAGTTCGCCGATGAACGGTCCAGGGCCATTAAGCTGACCGCCGCGGCTAATGAATTCAAATTGCACTCTTCGCTATCGGAAACCGGAGAGAGCGAAGAAACGCTTACCGTTTCCTACGACGGGCCGCCGGTTCAGATCGGCTTTAACGCGCAGTACATTGTGGATTTCCTGCGGGCTACTGCTGAAACGGAAGTGGTGTTCCACTTCAAAGATGGCGGAGCAGCCGGGGAAATGAGACCTGGCGGAGACGCCGCGTACACCTACCGTTACATCATCATGCCCATGCGCATTTGACGCAGTTTGTAGTAACTAAAAATTTTGAGATTTGTTTTTGTTTGAAAGGAAAGTCAACTTGGCTACACCGACTGGGAATTACGATTCGACAAGCATTAAAGTTTTAGAAGGCCTGGAAGCAGTTCGTTTGCGACCAGCCATGTACATCGGCTCCACATCGGAACAGGGTTTGCATCACTTGGTTTGGGAAGTGGTGGACAACTCCGTGGATGAAGCGCTGGCCGGTTATTGCGACACCGTCATTGTAAAAATCTTGAGCGACAATTCCATTTCTGTGGAAGACAATGGTCGCGGCATTCCCGTGGACATGCACGCTGAAGAAGGCGTTTCCGCTGCGCAGGTGGTGTTGACCAAACTGCACGCAGGCGGCAAGTTTGATTCCAACACCTACAAAGTATCTGGTGGATTGCATGGCGTGGGCGTAAGTTGCGTCAACGCGCTTTCCGAAAAGTTCGATCTGGAAATTTGGCGCGAAGGTTACACCTGGACGCAAGAGTATTCCAAAGGCGCTCCGCTAGCGCCGCTGGTGCGTGCTGGTAAAAGTAAGAAGCATGGCACGCTGATCACGTTCAGGCCCGACACCACTATTTTCACGGTTACTGAATACAACTTTGATACCCTGGCCAATCGTCTGCGCCAGCTAGCTTTTTTGAACAAAGGCCTAACCATCCAGTTGTATGACGACCGCGTGGATCCGCCCAATCATCACGAGTTTCATTATTCGGGCGGCATTTCGGAATTCATCAAGCATCTGAATAAATCGAAATCCGTGCTGCATGAAAAGCCCATTTACTTTGAAGGCGAACGGGACATGCCCACTGGTGGCAAAATCTCAATTGAAGTGGCGCTGCAGTACAACGATGGCTATACCGATACGGTTTTCAGTTTTGCGAACAACATCAACACCGTTGACGGCGGCACGCACTTAAGCGGATTCCGCAGCGCGCTAACCCGTACGATCAACGCCCATGGCCAATCGGGCGGCATGTTCAAAGACGTCAAAGAAAATCTGAGTGGCGATGACGTGCGTGAAGGGTTGACGGCGGTGGTGTCCGTAAAATTGCCCCAGCCGCAATTTGAAGGTCAAACCAAGGGCAAGCTGAACAGCGATATTCAGGGTCAAGTGGTGCAGTTGGTGAACGAAAAGCTGGGCGAGTTTTTCGAGAAGAACCAGGCGGTGATGAAAAAAATCGTGGGCAAGGCTATTGACGCAGCCCGCGCTAGAGAAGCTGCCCGCAAGGCTCGTGATCTGACTCGTCGTAAGGGTGCGCTCGATTCTGGTGGACTGCCAGGGAAACTTTCTGATTGCCAGGAAAAAGATCCGTCCCGTTGCGAGATCTACTTAGTGGAAGGCGAATCGGCAGGAGGCACGGCGAAGTCCGGACGCGATCGTAAATTTCAGGCGATCCTTCCGTTGAAGGGAAAAATCCTCAACGTAGAAAAAGCGCGTTACGACAAAATGCTGGGGCACGACGAAATTCGGCACATGATCACGGCCATTGGCACGGGCATTGGCCACAACGATTTCGACATGACGCGCCTGCGCTATCACAAGATCATCATCATGACCGACGCAGACGTGGACGGCAGCCACATCCGCACGCTGCTGCTTACGTTTTTCTTCCGTCACATGCAGGAACTGATTACGCGCGGCCACGTGTTTGTGGCGCAACCGCCGCTGTATCGCATGAAGAAAGGCAAGAAGGAAGATTACATCAAAGACGATAAGGAATTCACTAAGGAAATCCTGAAGCGCGCCACCGATAATTTGGTGGTGGAATATGGGACTCCTGCGGCAGCGAAACTGGAAGGTGCTGAACTGCGCACGTTCCTCAATGGTTTGGACGAATTCCAAATTATCTACCGCAAAGTGGAAAAGCGTTTGCGTGATCTGCGTGTAGTGGAACTGCTGACCAACGTGGAATTGAAGATCGATTCCAAAGTGGACTTCACCGATCAAGCCAACGTCCAACCGCTGCTTGAAGCAATGAAAGCGGCTAAAGTGGAAGCGGAATTGGTGCAGGATGAAGAGCACGGCGCATGGACCATCGTTTACATTGATCCGACGAATGCCCGGCGTACCATCAACATTGAATTCGCCACGGGTCCCGATTTCCGCAAGCTGCGTTCGCTGGCAAAGTCGTTGAGTAAGCATAATCATCCTCCGTTCACGGCGAAAAAAGGCGAGACCGGTCAGCCGCAAGTGTTGTCCAACTGGCGTGATCTTTTAGCGTTCGCTAGAGAAGAAGGCATGAAAGACGTAAACATTCAGCGTTACAAAGGCCTGGGTGAAATGAATGCTGAGCAGTTGTGGGAAACAACTATGAATCCAGAAAAGCGCACGCTGTTGCGTGTGGATTTGAAGGATCTGGTGGAGAGCGATCAAATTTTCTCGACGCTGATGGGCGAGGATGTAGAGCAGCGCCGGAAGTTCATTGAGGATAACGCGCTGGATGTGCGGAACCTGGATATCTAAGCTGATGGAATAGTAGAACGACTTCAATATGATCATTTCGAGGTTGGAATTAAAAAACTGGAGAAATTTTCGTGAACTGGATGTCAATCTTACAGAGCGAGTCTTCATCATTGGTCCCAATGCTTCAGGGAAATCCAACCTGCTTGACGCTTTCCGTTTCTTGCGCGACATAGCCAAACCCGGCGGCGGATTGCAGCCTGCTCTTGCACAGCGAGGGGGAATCTCCAAAATTCGCTGTCTGGCTGCTAGAAAGGAGCCAGACATTGAAGTTGCCGTCGAATTATCTGAAGGCGAGAAGTCGATTTGGAGATATGAAATTGGTATTACGCAACAGGTTCGAGGATATCGTCAAGCAATTCTCCGTTACGAAAGAGTTTTGAAGAACGGCAAAATTGTCATTAAGCGACCCAACAAAGAGGACGCCGAAGATGAGCTACGACTTACCCAAACGGCTCTTGAACAAGTCAATTCAAACGCAGACTTTCGGGAAATCGCCAAATTTTTTGAGGAAATCCGCTACCTTCATTTAGTTCCACAATTGCTTAGGCATCCTGAGGTTTTTCAGGGTTCTGCTGTTCCGGATGATCCTTACGGCAGAAACTTTCTGGAAATGATTGTTAAGACTCCAGAAAAAACTAGAAGATCAAGACTGAAGCGAATTGAAGCAGCGTTAAAAGACGCCGTTCCCCAGTTGAGAAATCTTACCGACACCATCGATAAAACGGGTGTTCCTCATCTTGAAGCAACCTATGAGCACTGGCGTCCCAACGCGGGCCGACAGAGAGAGGACCAATTTTCAGACGGTACAATCCGGCTGATTGGCCTCTTCTGGTCCCTTCTGGAAGGTGATGCTCCTTTACTGCTCGAAGAGCCGGAATTATCTCTAAATTCGAAGATAGTTGAAAAACTTCCATCCCTCTTCTATCGCCTTCAAAAAAGACGAAACCGCCAACTTTTCGTAAGCACACACAGTTCGGACCTCCTTTCGGATAAAGGCATTGGGGCAGAAGAGGTGGTGTTACTAACTGCGGATAAGGAAGGGACAAGGGCAACGGTATGCTCATCAATTAAGGAAGTGTTGGTGATGCTCGACTCTGGGCTATCCATTGCTGACGCGGCGCTGCCAAAGGCGGCTCCCTCAAATCACTTTCAATTGAATTTATTTGAATGAAGACTATTCCTGTAAATGTTGCTACCGAGGATGAGTTGAGCGAAGTCATCCTGCTGAAGCTACTTACGCACTCCGCGAGATTTGCCGTTGGCACATGCAACAGGCGCGGTGGATTTGGCTACTTACGAAGTCGAATTGATGGTTGGAACAGCGCTGCGCGCGGCATCCCGTTCATTTTACTTACTGATCTGGATGAATGTGAGTGTCCTCAAAAGCTTCTTGAAACTTGGTTGAAGATACCTCGACATCCAAACCTATTATTCCGTGTTGCAGTCCGCGAAGTAGAAGCCTGGATTCTTGCAGACAGAAAGAATTTTTCCAAATTTTTAGGCATTGATGAGAGATTCATACCTACAGAAGGCGACCTTCTGCCAGACCCAAAGAAAGCCTTAGTGGCTGCTGCTGCAAGATCAAGGAATAAGTCGATTCGCGAAAGCATTGTTCCAAAACTGGGAAGCACGGCAAAACAAGGACCAGATTACAATGCTTGCCTTGGTGGCTTCGTACTGAAGGATTGGAATGTGAGACTGGCACAAAAGCACTCGCCCAGTTTGGAGAGAACAATGGTTAGGTTAGCCGCTTTTACTCCGACGTTTAAATAACAACGTTTTTGTTAGGTGCACACCTATTTAGAATCTTGCTGCAGGTTTGCGTCAAGGATTTATGTTTGGGAGTATTATCTAATTCATGGATCCACTGATTGCAGCCTCGGTTGAGAAACTTCTGCAGAGCCTTGCAACAGAAGCCGTCAAGTCCCGATTCAAGGGCTTTTTCAAACACCTGGAACCGGACGCCAGCGAAAAAGCTGCCCGTCAAGCCATCAAGATGTTCGCCGAACAATTTCTGCTGGAACTTCAAGATAAGCTCGATCTCACCAGCTCTCTCGAAGGATATCAGGACCAGTTAACCCGTTTCGTCAAGGAGGCAGGACCTTTCATCGCTGATTGGATGAAGTCCGAGACCAGAGAAGTCGACCTCGGCCCAATCGAGCGAATGTGGATCGGCGATCCCCTGCCCAACGATTTCGATTGGACCTTGGTCGCCAAAAACTACGCCCGGGCCATCCGAAATTTCGTGAAGAACGATCCGGCTTTGGGTCAAGCACTCAGTGTCGCCTTGCAACAAGAACAGGCGGACTCACTCGCGCGCCTATTGCCCCTCGATCCCGGCTTCGAGCTCGCCAAGTATCGCGATTACCTGCAAAAAAAGTGCGCCCAGTTACAACTCTCGGCAATGCATGCCACCGCCTATGACCGGCGCATGACTTTGTGGAGCGTCTTTGTTGCGCAATCCGCCCGTGAGGCCGCCCCGGTGCGCGATCTTCCACGTGAGCTGCTTCGCCGCCTGCGCATGGAAGGCCATGTAACGAATGTTCGGGAAGATTACGAAACTGAAGAACTTCGGGAAGGCTATCAGAGCAGTCCAGTAAATCCGGTACTCGAGATTCTTGCACGCAACCTGTTGACGGTGGTTCTGGGTGATCCGGGCTCGGGGAAGACTTCGCTGCTCAAGTTTCTGGTGATGCGTTGGGTAACAGAAAATAGTGGACTGCTGCCAATCTGGATCGATCTAAAAGAGTATGCGCAGAATCGTCTCGGCTTTCTGAAGTATTGCGAATCCGCATGCACGACGTTCGGCTTGGACGCAAGGGAACTGGAAAAGCGTCTAAAAATTGGTGAAGCGGCGCTCTACGTAGACGGGTTGGATGAAATTTTCGATCCACCCACTCGGGGAAAGGTGATTGAGGAAATTACCGCTTTTTCCGCGCGCTACGGAAACGCGCCAGTGGTGGTCACCTCTCGCATTCTCGGCTATGAACCTGAGCGCCTAAGAAACGCCGGCTTTCTACACGCCACTCTTGAGGATTTCGATGGACCGCAAATATCGCAGTTTCTAACCAAGTGGCATCATGCCGCTGAAGACGATCCGAAAGAACTTACTCGCTTGGTTAGCCGTCTGGAACGCGCTTTGCAGGATTCCAGATCGATTCGTGCGCTGGCAGGCAATCCCCTGCTAGTGACCATGATGGCCATTCTGAATCGGAATCAGGAACTGCCCCGCGACCGTGTGGAACTTTACCGCGAGGCCAGTCGAGTTCTGCTGCACGAGTGGGATGCCAGCCGTGACCTTCCACCGGACATCTTCGCCCGGCAGGAGAAAGAAGCTCTGTTGAGGGAACTAGCTGGCGCCATGCAACACGGCGAAGGAGGATTGGCGGGTAACCTGATTGATCGCGAATCGCTAATCGGATTGTTCCGAAAGTTTCTTATTGGCATGGGTGTGGAGAACGCGTTCGAAAAGGCACCGGCGCTGGTACAGCGACTGACCGAACGCAATTTTATCCTCTGCTATGCGGGAGCAGATCATTTTTCTTTTGTGCACCGTACGTTCCTGGAATATTTCTGCGCCGCTTGGTTTGCGGAGCTTTTTCAGAAGAAGCAGACCTTGACCCTAGAACAGTTAAAGACCGAAGTTTTCGGCAAGCACTGGAAGGAGGAAAGCTGGCATGAGGTCCTGCGACTGATCGCAGGCATGGTTGGCGAAAAACAGGCTGAAGAGTTGATCCTCTTTCTGATGGAGCAGGATGGACGCAATGACAAGTTGGCTAACCTGATGTTAGCAGCGGGGTGTCTTAGTGAGGTTCGCAATCGACAGGTCATTCAGGGAACGGATCAAAATTTAAGGCAGCATTTCTTCGCGCACGTAATCCGATATGATCCCCCTTACTTTTACGAAGACTTTGAAGAACATTCGGAAACTGGCTCCACCCGCGAGAAAGCTGTAGGTTTGATCGCGTCTGTTTGGCGCTCTGATGAGATCTACAAATGGTTGAGATCAATAGCGGAAATTGATCTGGATTGGATCGTGAGAAGGGCCGCCTTGCAGGAGTTGGCGAGTGGGTGGAGGGACCATGCCGAAACGTTGTGCTGGTTGAAAACTCGCACCCACAGCGATGGGTCCTGGTATGTTCGGACGACTGCGGTACAGGAGATAGCGCAAGGGTGGAAGAATGATGCCGAAACGCTGCCGTGGCTAACAAATCGTGTACTCTTTGATCGAGAATGGGATGTGCGATGCGCAGCGGTGCGGGAGATCGCGCGAGGGTGGAAGGATCACACCGAAACGGTACCCTGGCTGGAGTAAAAACCATAAAAACCCGGTCAGCCTGAACTTACCCTTTAACGATGATGTGAAACGGAGGCAGAGCGCCTTGGCACAATTAGAGAGAATGTAGCCGATGAAAAGGCAC